>DATCLV010000219.1:0-26987 GCA_036563745.1 Acidimicrobiales bacterium
GATCGTGAGGTTCTCGCCCGTGTGGGGGTCGAAGAGGTGCATCGAGCGGGGGTCGAGCCAGAGGTCGGCGTCGGTCCCCGGCCGGATGTGGCTCTCCGTCGACACGTTGACCACCAGCTGGGTGCGAAGCTGCTCCAGGTCGAGCTCCTTCGCCAGCTCCGCCAGCGGCGCCCGGACCTCCGGTGGCACGTCGAGCGGGATGTAGGCGAACTGCTCGCTCCCCAGCCACTCGACCACGTCGATCGACGCCCGGAACGGGATGCCCAGGTCGCGGTGCTCTTCGGCCACCACCTCCAGCGCCTCGAAGTGCTCGGGCCGCACCCCGGCCAGCAGCACGTCGTGGCCCTCGGCGGCCGCCGCCAGCGGCGGGGTCAGCGGCACGTCGCCGATCGGCAGCGACAGCACCCCGTCGCCCACCTGGGCGGGCAGGAAGTTCATCGCCGGCGACCCGATGAAGCCGGCCACGAACAGGTTCACCGGCCGCTCGTACAGCTCCCGGGGCGACGCCACCTGCTGGAGGACACCCTTGCGCAGCACCGCCACCCGGTCGCCGAGCGTCATGGCCTCGACCTGGTCGTGGGTCACGTACACGGTGGTGACGCCGAGGCGGTCCTGGATGCGGGCGATCTCGGTCCGCACCTGACCCCGCAGCTTGGCGTCGAGGTTCGACAGCGGCTCGTCGAAGAGGAACGCGTCGGCGTCGCGCACCAGCGCCCGGCCCATCGCCACCCGCTGCCGCTGCCCGCCGGAGAGCTGGGCGGGCTTGCGGTCGAGGTAGTCGCCGAGGTCGAGCGTGTCGGCCGCCGCCTCCACCCGCCGCCGCACCTCCTCGTCGGGCGTCTTCTTCAGCCGCAGCGGGAAGGCGATGTTCTCGAACACCGTCAGGTGCGGGTAGAGCGCGTAGTTCTGGAAGACCATCGCCAGGTTGCGGTCACGGGGCGGGGTGTCGGTGACGTTCCGGTCGCCGATGAACACGTCGCCCGACGTGACGTCCTCCAGCCCGACGATCATCCGCAGCAGCGTCGACTTCCCCGAGCCCGACGGGCCCACGAGGATCACGAACTCGCCGTCGGCGATGTCGAGGCTGACGTCGCGCACGACCGGCTCGTTGCTCCCGTAGGCCTTGGACACGTTGTCGAGACGGATGGCGGACATCGCACCCCTACCCCTTCACCGCACCGGAGGTCAGGCCCGCCACGATCTTGCGCTGGAAGATCAGCACGAGGATCACGACCGGGATCGTGACCACCACGGCGGCGGCCGAGATCGCCGCCGTCGGCTGCTGGAAGAACGAGGCACCGGTGAAGAACGCCAGCGCCGCCGGGACCGGGCGGGCGCTGTCGGTGGCGGTCAGCGAGATGCCGAACACGAAGTCGTTCCAGGCGAAGAAGAACGTGAGGATCGCGGCGGTGAACACGCCCGGCGCCGCCAGCGGCACGATCACCTTGCGGAACGCCTGCCACGGCGTGGCCCCGTCGACCTGGGCGGCCTGCTCCAGCTCCCAGGGGATCTGCCGGAAGAACGCCGACAGCGTCCAGATGGCGAGCGGGAGCGTGAAGCTCATGTAGGGGATGATCAGGCCGAGCCACGTGTCGTAGAGGCCGAGCGAGCGCCACATGTCGAACAGCGGGCCGACCAGGGCGACCGTCGGGAACATGGCGATCGCGAGCGCCGTGGTCAGCACGAACCGGCGGCCCTTGAACTCCAGCCGGGCGATCGCGTAGGCGGCCAGGGTGGCCAGCACCACCGACAGGAGCGTGGAGATCAGCGAGATGCCGATCGAGTTCCGCAGCGCGGCGGTGAAGAGGTCGGTGTCGAACACCTGCCGGTAGTTGTCGAGCGTCCAGTTGGACGGCAGGAACTTCCGGTTGTTGATGTCGTCGCCCTTCTTGAACGACAGCGACACGATCCACACGACCGGCAGCAGCGTGTAGACGACGATCAGCGCGGCGGCGACGAACCAGCCGACCCGCCGGCGGGTGGAGCTGCGGGCGCTCACGGGGCCACCTCCGGACCGCCCACCGCTACTCGCCCCGCACACGGGACAGGTCGGTGCCGAACACCTTCACGAACAGGACGGCGATCAGCACGACCGTGGCGAACAGCAGCATCGACACCGCCGAGCCCATGCCCAGCTCGGTGCGCACGATGACCTGGCGGTAGGCGAGGAACGACACCGACTCGGTGCGCTCGGCGCCGCCGGTCATGATGAAGATCGAGTCGAAGATCCGGTAGGCGTCGAGCGTCCGGAACAGCAGGGCGACCATGATCGCCGGCTTCATGTTCGGCAGGGTCACCTTCCACAGCCGCTGCCACCAGGTGGCCCCGTCGACCCGGGCCGCCTCCTGCAGCTCCTCCGGCACCTGGGCGAGGCCGGCGAGCAGCAGCAGCGACATGAACGGCGTGGTCTTCCAGATCTCCGAGAGGATGATCACGAACAGCGCCGAGGTCCGCTCACCGAACCACGCCTTGTCCTCGAGACCGAACCACTCGTTCACGAAGCCGGAGTCGAGCGAGAAGGCGTACAGCCAGGCGAAGGCCGCCACCACGGTCACGATCCCGTAGGGGACGAGGATCGCCGTGCGGACCGTGCGCCGCCCGAAGGCGATGCGGTGCATGACGCTGGCCAGCGCGAAGCCGAGGACCAGCTCCACGACCACAGTGATCACGGTGATGATCACCGTGGTGGCGACGTCGGTCCACCACAGGCTGTCGGTGAGGATCGTCCGGTAGTTGGCGAGGCCGACGAACTCGGTGCCGCCGGGGTCGGTGACCCGGTTGCGGAACAGCGACAGGTAGATGGCCCGGCCGATCGGATAGGCGGTGACGGCCAGCATCACCAGGAATGCCGGCCCCACCAGGTACCAGCCGAGGCGCTGCTCGTCGCGCGCCCGGACGGTGCCGCGCCGGGGCGCGGCGGCCCCGGCCGGGGCGACGCCGGCCGGGGCGGCGGCTGCGGCGGCGGGCGGGGTCTCGCCCATCAGACCAGCGCCTCGTCGTCGAGCACGTCGGTGATCAGCCGGGCCGCCCGCCGCGGCGTCGCGTCCTCCTGCACCCGGCGGGGCGGGGAGAAGGTGCGCTGCAGGGCGGCGCTGACGTCGGGGTAGAACGGCGTCTGGGGCCGGATGCCGGCCGAGGCGATCGAGTCGCGGATCAGCGTCGCCATCGGGAACAGCTCCTGCACCTCGGGGTCGTCGTAGACGTCGGCCCGGGACGCCGGGTTGCCCTCCGCCAGCATGTAGGCGGTCTGGCTCTCCTCGGAGGTGAGGCACTTGACGGCGTCGACCGCCAGTTCCTTGTGCTTCGAGAAGGCGCCGACGCCGAGGTGGATGCCACCGAGCGGCGGGGCGCTGTCGCGGCCCTCGACGGTCTGCGGGTACCGGGCCCAGGCGATGTCGTCGAGCACGGCCTGGTCGAGCGAGCCGTCGGCGACGCCGGCCTTGGCGGCGCCGTACACGTAGGGCCAGTTGACCATGAAGCCGCCGGTGGGGGCCTGGAAGGCGGAGCGGACGGTCTCCTCGGTGGCGGTGTCGATCTGCGGGTCGGCGACCGACGACCGGGCCAGCGTGCCGATGATCCGGGCCGCTTCCCGGCCGGCGTCGTCGTCGATCTCCGGCGTCGCGTCGCGGCCGGCCTCGACGTTCGACAGGATCTCGCCGCCGGCCCCGGCGACCAGGGCGTTGATCCACACGACGTAGCCCTCGTACTGGGCCCCCGACACCGCGACCCGGGTGCCGGTGGCCTCGCCGGCGGCGATGACCTCGTCCCAGGTGACGGGCCCGGCCGACGGGTCGAGCCCGGCCTCCTCGGCGACCGACCGCTTGTACCAGAGCAGCTGCGTGTTGGCCCAGAAGGGCGCGGCCATGAGCCGGTCGTCCCAGGTGGCCGACCGCTCGGGGGCGGGGAGCGTGCCGTCGGTGAGCTCGTCGGCGTCGGCCTCGTCGAAGGGCTCGAGGAACCCGGCGTGGGCGAACTCGGCGAGGAACGCCACGTCGAGGCTCATCAGGTCGATCGACGAGTCGTTGGCGGCGAGGCGGCGGACGAGCTGCTCGCGCTGGCCGTCGGCGTCGTTGGGGAGCAGCGCGGTCTCGATGCGGTACTTCCCGTCGGCCGCCTCCGTGCAGGCCTCGGCCAGGTCGGCCTGCCCGCCGTTGTCCGGGTTGACGTACCAGTTGAGCGTGGGGGTGCCGTCGTCGTCGCCAGAGCACGCGGTGATGCCGGCGCCCAGGATGAGCGCCAGGGACGCGCCGCACATGCGACGCAGCGTGGCCGCAAGGTCTCGTCGCGTGACGGCGCACGCTATCCACGCGGCCGCCCGCCCAAACCGGCGGGAGGTCAGCCGGGGTCAGCGGGGCCAGCGGGGGTCGGTCGGCGCTCGGCCGACCGGTCGGGGCGGTCAGGTGGGGCGGTCAGGTTGGGCGGTCAGGTTGGGCGGCGAGGACACGGGCGAGCGTGTCGGCCTCGGCGGTGAGGCGGTCGGCCCGCTCGTCCCGGCCGGCGGCCCGGTAGTCGTCAGCCGCGGCCCGCCGCTCGTCGACCTCGGTGGCGACGATCGCGGCGATGTCGTCCTCGGTCAGCGCCCGCCGGGCGACCTCGGTGGCGCCCACCCCGGCCGCCGCCCCGGCGATGACGCCCTCGGCCACCGGCGTCGTGCCGGGGGCCGGGGCCACGGCTTCGGCGTTGTCGACGGCGGCCAGGGCGCTGCGCAGGGCGGCGACGGCCGCCGTGTCCCGTTCCTTCATCGCCGTCGTCAGCGCCGCCCGCAGGCGCGCCCGCAACGATCCCGACATCGCCTCACCTTTCCACGCAGCCCGCGCCGACGGCGTACCTTTTCGCCGGGGGACCGAACGGGCAGTCGACGCGAGGAGCGGACATGCAGGAGAACCTGTCCCGGCGCCGGTTCCTGGGGTGGAGCCTCGGCGCCGCGACGGCGGTGGTCGTGGCGGCCTGCGGGGGCGACGACGAGGCGCCGTCGTCCGGGGCGAGCGACGGCGGTGACACCGGCGGCTCGGGGAGCGCCGGGAGCGGTGTCGGCGAGGGCGTGACGGTGGCGATGTTCGCCTCGCCGTCGTGCGGGTGCTGCGGATCGCACGCGGCCTACCTGGAGGAGCACGGCTTCACCGTCGACCTCGAGCGCACCGACGGGCTCGACGCCATCCGCGCCGACCTCGGGGTGCCGGACGAGGTCGTCGGCTGCCACCTCGCCCAGGTGGAGGGCTACGTGGTCGAGGGCCACGTGCCGGTGGCGGCGTTCGAGAAGTTGCTGGCCGAGCGCCCGGAGATCGACGGCATCTCCCTCCCCGGCATGCCGCAGGGCTCGCCGGGGATGGGCGACGACCCCGACGCGTCGTTCGAGATCCTCGCCTTCACCGGCGCCACGGTCGAGCCCTTCATGACCACGTAGACCGACGGCGATCGACGGCGATCGACGGCAGATTGCGTTCATCCGGCCGACATGTGCGGCCGGATCGACGCGATGTGCACGGGGTCACCCCGGGAGGCCCTGGGTCGACACCCGGAGGACGTTGGCCTCCAGGTCGTCGGCCAGGAACGGGGGCGCGGCGGCGGGCCCGCCCTCCGCGCCGACGAGCGCCGCCACCACCAGCGCCGCCACCGGGATCCCCGTGCGCTGCTCGACGATCCGGAACGCCGGCGCCGGGTGCCAGCCGGTGACCGCGGTGGCCCCGCCGCGGGTCTGCCACAGGTCGAGCTGGCCGAGCCGCAGCCCGGCGATCGCCGCGGTGCGGCGCAGGCGGTCCTCGGTGGCCGGCGACAGCGGCGTCGCCCGCCAGGGACGGTCGCCCACCCGGGTGACCGCGGCCACCACCACGCCGTCGACGATCCACGCCGCCCCCTGGCGGCCGCCCCGGCGGTCCTGGCCGCCGCCGCCGTCCCGGCCGGCCCCGTCGTCCCGGCCGGCCCCGTCGGGGTCGCCGGGGTCACCGGGCGCACCGATCGGCAGGCCGGCGGCGTGCAGCTCGGCCGCCACCGCCGCCCGCAGCAGGCGCCGGTCGTGGGCGGCCACCGGGTCGTACAGCCGGGAGGTCCGTTCCCACAGGTCGAAGCACGCCAGCAGCAGCCCCTGCTCCTCCCGGGCGGCCAGGTGGCGGGCCCACCAGGTGGCCGGGAGCTGGCGGGCCAGCGCGGTGCCCGGCGCCAGGCCCAGCCGGCTGGTCGCCGTGCGGTTCAGCACCAGCTCGGGGGTCACCGCCGCGCCGTCGAGGCGCACCACCGGCTCGGCGCCGCTGCCGTCGAGGGTGGGCCGCCCGTGCCGGAGGTCGAGGTGGCGGAGCCGCCAGCCGTGCCGCCGCAGCGCGGCCCCGAGCAGGACCGCGCCGGGGTCGTCCCCGTCGACGACGAGCAGGGCGTCAGGCACGGGCGGGCCCGGCCACCAGCCGGTCGGCGAGGCGGGCGACGATCGGCTGCCCGGTCAGCTTCTGGATGCCGAGGAACATCGGCGACGGGTTGGCGTCGAGCACGGTGAGCTCGCCGTCCGGGCCCCGCTTCACGTCGATGCCGGTGAACGCGAGGCCCAGCACCTCGGCGACCCGGCGGCACAGGTCGGTCAGCCCGTCGTCGGGGGTCAGCGCCACGACCTCGTCCTCGTGGCCCCGGTAGTCGAGGGCGCTCGTGCGGATGTGGGCGGCGGCCACGACCTCGCCGCCCAGCACGTAGACCCGGAGGTCGTCGCCCCGCACCCGTTCCTGGAACAGCGTCGGCGCGGTGGCGAGCCCGGCGAGGTCGTCGTCGCCCAGGGCGTCCGGGTCGACGGCCACGCAGGCACCGCCCCCGGCGATCGGCTTCCGCACCGCCTCCCCCACCTCGGCGACGAACCGGCGGACCGCGGCCGGGTCGTCGGTGACCAGGCAGCGGGGGCTGGGGATGCCCGCCGCCCGCAGCCGCAGGTCGGTGGCGGGCTTGCTGCGGTGCAGCCAGGTCGCCTCGACCGAGTTGACGACGAACGTCCCCGCCGCCTCGAGGCCGGCGTGGACGGCCCGGGCGTGGACCTGGCGGCGCCGGCGGCGTTCCGCGGCGGCCAGCCAGCGGTCCTCGTCGGCCGCGGCCACCTCGTCGTGGTCGTGGCGGGGCAGCGGCGTCGCCACCGACCGCACGTAGACGGCGTCGAGGCGCACCGCGGCGCCCTGCTGGTCGTGGAGGCGGCCGTCCCGCCAGCCCCACCGGGCGAAGGCCGGGTCGGCGGTGTCGACCAGCCGCGCGTCGGCGCCCCGGTCGGCCACGGCCCGCACGACCGCAGCCGCGTGAGGGTCGGTGGCCCGACCGAGGACGCCGACCGCCGCCGTCACAGCGCCACGTCGCCCCAGTCGTCCACCTCCGGGACGTCGGGGGCCTCGGGCGCCGCCGGCACCTCGGGCAGCTCGGGCACGTCGACGAGGTCGTCGACCGTGGTGGTCGCCCACTCGGCGGGCGTCGTGTCGGGGACGTAGATCGGGTCGTGGGGCTGGAGGTCGTCGACGGTGATCGTGTCCCAGTTGTCGGGGGTGTCTCCGGGCGTCGTGTCGGGGACGTAGATCGGGTCGTGGGGCCGGAGGTCGTCGACGGTGATCGTGCTCCAGTCGTCGGGGGCGTCCCCGTCGCCGAGGACCGGGTCGTGGGACCGGAGGTCGTCGACCGTGGTGGTCACCGGGTCGCGTGGCGCCGGGCCGTCGCCCACCAGGTCGTCGACCGTGGTGGTCACCCGAGGATCGACCGCATCGACCGGCTCGTCGTCCGGCTGGACCACGGGGCCGTCGTCCTCCTCGCCCAGGGCCATGGTGGTCGTGGGTTGGTCCTCGGTGGGGGTGTCGTCCTCCTCGCCGAGGGCCATGGTGGTCACGTCGTCGTCGGCGGTGTCGTCCTCTTCGCCGAGGGCCGTCGTGGTGACCTGGGGCTCGTCGATCGGCGAGTCGTCCTCCTCGCCCAGCGCCAGCGTGGTCACGTGGTCGTCGAAGGGGCTGTCGTCCTCTTCGCCATGGGCCGTGGTGGTCACCTCGTCGAAGCCCAGCACGGGCCGCTGCACTCGTCGCATCGTCGGTCCTTCCGCCTGTGCCGGCCCGACTTCTCCGGGGACCGGTCCCACGATCGCACTGTGACCCACGGCACCGCCCGAGGGACCGGGGCTTTCCCCCGACCTGCGCCCCCGACCAGGGGGGACCAGGAGGTCAGATCCGCTCCAGCTCCGACCCGTCGAACAGCGGCCGCACGTCGAGCGCCGCCGCGTCGGCCGCCATCGCCTCGTCGCTCGGGCGCGGGCCTGGCGCCACGGCGGCGTCGAGCACAGCCGGCACCAGCCGGCCGTCGGAGGTGGTGTTGAGGAACACCTGCGGGTTCCCCAGCACCCACTCGACCGCCCGCACCAGCGCCGGGTGGTCGGCGGGCAGCGGCTCGTACCAGCTGAAGCGGCGGCCCTCGTGGCGGTCGGGCCAGCGGCGCCGGGCCACGCCCTTGATCGTCTGCACCGCCACCCCGCCCTCCTCGCACACCGCCAGGAGCTCCTCCACGTCGGCCCGGTAGGCAGGGTCCTGCAGCGCCACCCAGCTGTAGGGGAGCAGCACCGAGTCGAACGGGTGGCGGGCGAGGCTGCGGAGGTGCATGCGGGCGATGCGGGTGCCGTGCCCGGTCACGCCGACGAACCGCACCAGCCCCTCGGCCCGGGCCCGCTCCAGCGCCTCGACCGCGCCGCCGGGGGCGAAGGCCGCCTCCCACTCGTCCTCCTCCACCAGGTTGTGCAGCTGGATCAGGTCCACCGCGTCGACCTGCAGGCGCTCCAGCGACCGCTCCAGCTCGGCCCGGGCCGCGTCGCCCGTGCGCTCGCCGGTCTTGGTGGCGAGGAACACCCGGCCTCGCAGCGAGGGGTCGGCGGCGAACCACTCGCCGACCCGCAGCTCGGAGTCGCCGTAGCCGGCGGCCGTGTCGATGTGGTTGACGCCCCGGGCGAGCAGCTGCGTCAGCAGCTCGGCGGCCCGCTCCGGCCGCATCGACGCCAGGGCCGCGGCCCCGAAGATCACCCGGCTGCTGGCGTGCCCCGTCCGCCCGAAGGGCCGCTGCTCGATCGTCGCACCCATCTCGGCAACCTACCCACGGGCCGCGGACCTACCCACGGCGACCGACCCACAGGCGGGTGACGTAGGGGAAGTCGTAGACCCCGCCGTGGGCGTCGACCACGGCGCAGACGGCGTCGAACAGGCGCTCCTGGTGCTCGGGGGGCAGGAGCTTGTGGTGGGAGTGGGTGCCGAGGAGCCGGCGCAGCTCGGCGGTGGTGTAGCGCTGGCGCCAGGGGAACAGGTGGCTGCTGACCTCCTCGAAGGCGACGCCGTCGACCGGCGCGTCGAACGGGCTGCCCTGCTCGTAGGCGATGATCGGGAACAGCGTCTCCCCCGGGAGGTGCTCCTCGTAGGCGGCGGCGATCTCCCGCTCGATCTCGTCGTCGCCCGGCTCGGCGAAGTTCCACCAGATCGCCAGCCAGCCGCCCGGCCGCAGCAGCTGGTGCGCCCGCCACAGCCCCACCTGGGGGTGCACCCAGTGCCAGGCCTGCGACGACGACACCAGGTCGGCGGGCGCGTCGCCCGGCTCGGGGCGCCACCACTCGAAGTCGGCCACGTCGACCCGCCAGCCCGGATGCGCCGCCAGGTGCTCCCGGGCGACGGCGGCCATCGCCGGGTCGGGCTCGACGGCCACGCCGACCAGGCCCCGCTCGGCCAGCAGCCGGGTGCCCTTCGCCGTGCCCGTGCCGACGTCGATCGCCCGCGCCCCGGCGCCGACCAGCGCGACCACCGTGTCGGCCAGCGCGGCCGGGTAGGAGGGCCGGGCGGCGTCGTAGCCCGCCGCGTCCTCGCCGAACACCAGCCGCCGTTCCCGTGCCTCACCCATGCGGCGGACCGTAGGACCTGCCGGTACCCCGGCGCAGCCCACCTCGTGCCGCCAAGTGTCGTCGGTGTCGTCATGTGCAACCTCGATGTGTGTCGACATCACCGCTGTGAGTGGTTATTGTCGAACACATGTTCCCCTCAGGTCAAGTCCGAGATCTCCACCGGAGCGAGGTCGAGCCACGGGCCGAACTCGGCGGGCACGCACAGGCGGCCCAGCTTCCGGTACTCCCGCTGGGTGGCCTGCATGAGGTCGGCCATCGTGACGGCGTCGCCCCGGGCGGCGGCGAGGTAGGCGGCGGTGAGCGTGATGCTCCGGATGTTGCCGCCCGACAGGTCGAACCGGGCGGCGCAGAAGTCGAGGTCGACGTCGGCCGCCCGTGGCACCGGCGGGCCCAGGCACCGCTCCCACAGCCGCCGCCGCTGCGCCTCGTCGGGCAGGGGGAAGTCGACGACCGCGTCGAGCCGGCGGGTGAACGCCTCGTCGACGTTGGCCCGCAGGTTGGTGGTGAGCACCGCCAGGCCCTCGAAGGTCTCCATCCGCTGGAGCAGGTAGGCGACCTCCACGTTGGCGTAGCGGTCGTGGGCGTCGCGCACCTCGGAGCGCTTGCCGAACAGGGCGTCGGCCTCGTCGAACAGCAGCACCCCGTTGACCTCGGCCGCCTCCCCGAAGATGCGGTCGAGGTGCTTCTCGGTCTCGCCCACGTACTTGTCGACCACGGTGGCGAGGTCGACCACGTAGAGGTCGAGGCCCAGCGCCCCGGCGACGACCTCGGCCGACATGGTCTTGCCGGTGCCGGAGTCGCCGGCGAACAGGGCGGTGATGCCGTGGCCCCGCCCGCCGCCGGGCCGCATCGACCAGCTCCGCAGCACCTGCTCGCGGTGCCGCACCCGGGCCACCAGCTCTGTGAGCGCCGCCAGCGTGGTGGGCGGGAGGACCAGGTCGTCCCATCCGGCCGCCGGCTCGATGCGGCGGGCGCGCCGCTCCAGGCCGGCGCCGTTGCGCGACCGGGCGCCGCGGCGGATGGCGTCCTCGTCGACGCCGGGGGTGGCGTCGTCGTCGGGGCGGTCGGCGTCGGCCAGGTGGCGGGCGGCCGCGGCGGCGTCGGCGATCTGCTCGGGGGTGAGGCGGAGGTGCGCGGTGACGGCGGCCGGGTCGACGCCGGGGGCGAGGTGGCCGTCGAGGTGCGCCCGCCACAGCGCGGCCCGCTCCTCGGGCGTCGGTTCGGGGGCGGTGACGAGGCGGGGGACCCGCCGCGACCACCGGGGGTCCCAGCTCGACCGGCCGGTGAGGACCACGGTGCCGGGGAGGTCGGCGAGCGCCCGGACGAGGCGGGGGTCGTCGGCCACGGCGTCGACCGGCCCGGCGACGAGCGCCGCGCCCCGGAGCCGGGCCTCACGGCCGAGGACGGCGACGGTGGGGAGGTCGGCACCGGCGTCGAGGTCGGCGACCAGGACGGGGCCGTCGATCGTGGCGGCGGCCCACGCCTTGCCGCTGGTGCCCTGGGGTTCACGGACGTAGGTGAGCGACGCGGCCCGCACTCTCACCGCACCCACCCGCGCACCGGGGAGCTCGCTCCCTCGTGCGCGGGCAGGTTCGAGGAGGTGCGCCACGTCGGGGTCGGGGTCGTCGGCACCCAGGAGGTGCGCGGTCACCCGGTCCGGGACCCGGAGGGCCCGGGTGAGGAACGGGCGGTCGAGGTCCTCGACCAGCACCAGGCCGCCGGCGACCAGGGGGCCGGCGGCCGACAGGCGGCGGCGGGCGGCGGCGTCCGCCGGGTCCCGGCCCGCCAGCTCCAGCGCCAGGCCGACGCTGGCCCGGCGGCGGGTCACGTCGTCGTGCAGGTAGCCGTAGCAGCGCTCGAACCGGGGGTCGACGTCGGGCGCCAGCGCCACCACCAGCAGGTCGAGGTCGACCGGGTCGAGGCCGAACCCCTCGGCCAGCGCCAGCAGCCGGGAGCCGCCCGGCGCGTCGGCCGCGGCCGTGTCCGCCGACCTCGTCGCCGCGGCCAGTTCCGGCGGCACCTCCACCGGCGGCACGAGCCCCGCCAGCAGCCGCTCGACGGTCGCGTCGTCGAGGTGCAGGCCCCGAAAGGGGTCGTCGGGCGCCGGGTCGGCCGCCCGGCGGCGCGCCACCGCGGTGCCGACGACGCCCGCCAGCAGCGCCAGCCGCGCCCGCAGGTGCCCGCTCACGCCGTCCGGTCGCGCAGCTCGACGTGCGGCCGCTCGGTGACCGGCGGCGCCGCCGGCAGCGGCCGGTCGAGCGCCCAGGGCGCGGTCACCACCAGGTCGAGCGAGGGCTTCAGCTCCCCGCCCAGCGCCGACCACACGTCCGACAGCGCCCGGTCCTCCGGCGGCGGGACCGCCAGGGTGAGCGGCAGCGGCACCCCCTGCTCGGCCAGCCGCCCGGCCAGGTCGCCCACCGGGATGGCGTCGTGGCGGAGGAAGCAGTCGAGCAGGGCGGCCAGCAGCCGGTGCTCGTCCTCGGGGCGCTGCGTCCACGCGGTGAGCAGGTACGACAGCTTGAAGTACCGGGGCGGCTGACGGTGGCGGACCACCTTCCCCTCGGCGTCGCGCTCCCCGGTGAGGCCGAGCTGGCGGCGGCGGACGTCCTCGCGGATGTCGTAGAGGTAGACGTCGATCGTGGGGGCGGTGCGGCGGGCGGCCCACTCCTTGGTGGGGGCGTCGAACACGACGTCGATCTCCCCGTGGGGCGCCACGTCCCGGCGCACGAGCGCTCGGAGCGACTCGTCGACGTCGTCGATCACCGCCCCAGCGTCGCCCGGCCCGCCCCGCCGACCCAGGGGCCGCGGGCCGGGCGCAGGGGTGGCGGCCGTTGCCCCGACGGGCACGACCGGGGCCGGGTGACTGCCCGTTGAGCGCCGGTTGAGCGCCCGTGAAGACCTGGGTGCGAGGGTCCCCGGTGGCGGGACGACGAGCAGTCGCCGGGCGCTCGGGCCCGGCGCGGTCACACGACGGAGGAACACATTGCGGACAGGAACCATGACACGGGTCCCGGTGCTCGTGTACGCCGACGATCCGGTGAACCGGTCGGGCGTCGAGGCCCAGCTCCGGGGCCGCGCCGGCGTCGAGCTGCGCGACGTCGACGACTGGGACCCCACGGAGGAGCCCCGGCCCGACGAGCCCCCGACCGTCGCCGTCCTGGTGGTCGACGAGGTCGACGACGCCGCCACCCGCTCGATCCGGGCGCTGGCCCGCCGGAACCACACCCGGGTGCTGGTCGTGGCGGGGCGCCTCGACGACGCCGGGGTGCTGGCGGTGACCGAGGCCGGCGCGGCCGGCCTGCTGCGGCGGGCCGACGCCGTGCCCGAACGGCTCGTGCCGGCGGTCACCTCGGTGGCCAACGGCGAGGGCACCGTGCCCCCCGACCTCCTGGGCCGGCTGCTCGAGCAGGTGGGGCAGCTGCAGCGCCAGGTGCTGTCGCCCCGGGGGCTGACCTTCAGCGGCCTCGCCCAGCGGGAGGTGCAGGTGCTGCGGCTCGTGGCCGACGGCGCCGACACGGCGGAGATCGCCCGGACGCTCGCCTACTCGGAGCGGACGGTGAAGAACATCATCCACGACGTCACCTCCCGCCTCCAGCTCCGGAACCGCTCCCACGCCGTGGCGTGGGCGGTGCGCCAGGGCCTGATCTAGGGGCCGATCGGACGTGACGGTTCGGGTCGCTCAGCCGGGTGGTGCTGCCGTGTGTTGTCCGCCGCACGGCAGCGTCGACCGCGGGGCTGGGCGACCCGGGCCACGTCATCGCCCCAACCGAACCTTCCCGGGAGCGGGGGAGCCAGCTCCCCCGCTCGGGGGCAGCTTCGGCCTTTCAAAGTCCGAGGTCCGCGTCGACGCCGAGGTCGTCGAGGATCGCCTGGTAGCCCTCTCGTGCCGCCGCGGCGGCGGCGATGTCGCCGGCCCGCTCGTGGGCCAGGGCCAGCAGGCGCCACAGGGCGTCGCTGTAGCGGTCGATGTCGAGGCCCCGCTGGCAGGCGCCGACCGCGACGTCCCACCGCTCCGCCACCAGCACGGCGACGCCGGCCGCGTCCTGGGCCAGCTGGCGCCGCGGGGCGACCACCCACTCGGCCGGGCCCTCCTCCGGCAGCAGGTCGCCGCCGTAGGCGGCCAGCGCCTCCTCGCCCGCCTCGACCACCGCGGTCACCTCGCCCTGGCGGGCCGCCACCCGGCAGCGCTCCCGGGCGTCGGCGAAGGCGACCACGTCGGCCGACGACCCCGGCGGCAGCTCCAGCACGTAGGCGTTGCCCTGCCGGGCCAGCAGGGCCCCCGCGCCCGGGTGGTGCCCGTCGAGCAGCCGCCGCAGCGACGACAGCGTCACCTGCAGGCTGCGCTTGCCGACGGCGGCGTCGCTGTCGGGCCACAGCGCGTCGATCAGGGTCTCGACGTGGACCGGCTGCCCGGCGTGGGCGGCGAGCAGCCGCAGCGTCGACCGGGCCCGGGGCTTGGCCGCGCCCACGTCGACGACCCGCCCGTCGATCTCCAGGGAGAAGGCCCCGAGGCACCGCACGTCGATCCGGAGATCCGACGCTGCCCCCTCGTCCTCCGACGCCGCCCCCGCACGGGGGAGGCGGCTCGCCCGCTCGCGGGCCGGTGCCCGCACGGGAGCGTCGCCCGGCACGAGCGGCGCCACGACCACGTCGACCGGTCCCTCCTCCCGCACCTTCGCGGCCCGTTCCAGGAGCGATGCGGCCCGGTCCTCGTCTCCCTCCGCCGCGGCCAGCTGGGCCTGGACGGTCAGCGCCCACACCTGGGCACCGAACGCCCCGACCCGCTCGGCGGCCTGCTCGGCGGCGGTGGCGACCTCCGACGCCCGCACCGGTGCCCCCGCCCGCGCCGACGCGGTGGCCAGCCACGCCCGCGCCCACGCCTCGGGCACGTGGGCGCGCAGGCCCTTCAGGTGGTCGGCCAGCTCCTCCAGCTCGTCGACCGGGTGGCCGCCCGCCACCAGTGCCCCCAGCGACGCGAACAGGCGGGCGGCCGCCGACCCCCACGGGTCGCCCTGGCGGGCCATCGTCTCGGCGGCCTGCATGGCGTCGCGCCAGCCGGCGGCGTCGCCGGCGAGGCCCCGGGCGGCGCTGGCCATCCACGTGAGCCACGGCACGTCGGCCAGCTCCATGAGCTCGGGGAGCTGCAGGACGGTGGCCTGGTCGACGTCACCGCCCAGGAGCCGGACCACGCCCAGCGACATGCGGGCGGCCATCGCCACGTAGGGGTGCGCCTCGGGGTCGTCGACGGTGGCGACGAGCAGCCGGGTGGCGGTGCGGAGGTCGCCGGCGAAGATGGCGGCCACGCCGGCGACCAGGGCCCGCGGGGCGTAGGGCCCGTGGACCTCGATGCCGGTCGGCACGGTCTTGTAGTGGCCGGGCCGAGCCCGGAGCGCGGCGACGAAGCGGCCGCCGGTGCCGCTCGGCGGGGGCGCGGCCGGATCGATCCAGCCGGTCAGCTCGGTGCGCTCGATGCGGCAGATCTCGGCGGCGGCCGCCGTGCCCGCGACCTCCTCGGCCTGGGCGTAGAGGTCGAGGGCGGTGGCGAAGCGGCCGGTCTGGGCGGCCCGGCGGGCGGCGGCCAGCAGGGCCCACGGGTCGCCCTCGATGAGGCCGGACGGCAGCCAGTCGAGCCAGGGCTCGGTCCGGTCGACCAGCTCGGCGCCGGCGGTGTCCAGCAGCCGGCGGACGCTCTCCCAGTCCTCGGCGCGGCAGTAGGCGCGGAGGGCGTCGATCGTGCGGCCCTCGTCCTCCAGCAGCCGGGCGGCCCGCTGCGCCCAGGCTCGTGCCGGCGCCGGCCCGTCGCGCTCGAGCAGGCGCTCCTCCAGGTAGGTGCGGAAGACCTCGTGGTAGCGGTAGGTGCCGTCCTCGTCGAGGCGCTCGAGGAAGACGTGGCGGGTGGTGAGCTCGTCGAGCAGGCGGCGGCTGTCGTCGCGGCCCCGCAGCTCGTCGCACAGGCCGGGGGACAGGCGGCCCAGCACGCTGGTGTCGACGAGGAAGTCGCGCAGCTCCTCGGGCAGCTCGTCGAGGACGTTGCCGGTGAGGTACTCGCGGATCAGCTTCGACCGGGCGGGCAGCGACGCCACGGCCCGGCGCCGGTCGCCGACCGGTTTGCCCCGGGTGGCGAGGTAGAAGAGCTGCAGGCCGGCGGCCCACCCCTCCAGGCCCCGGGTGAGCTGGGCGACGTCGCCGGGCGGCAGCGGCTCGCCGTAGAGGTCGGCGAAGAGCTGCTCCACCTCCCACGACCGGAAGCGCAGGTCGTCGGCGCCGAGCTCCAGCAGGTCGCCGGAGACCCGCAGCCGCGACAGGTTCCAGGCCGGGGGTTGGCGGCAGGTGGCGGCGATGCGCAGCCACGTGGGGGCGAGGTCGAGCAGCTCTCCCAGCGCCTCCTCGCCGGGGGAGCCGGCGACGAGATGGAGGTCGTCGAGCGCCAGCAGCACCTCGCCGTGGGGGCCGAGGGCGGCGGGGTCGACGGCGTCGAGCGCGGCGACCGCGTCCTCGACGCCGGCCCACCCGCCGGTCAGGCCGGGGACCGCCGGAGCCAGCGCCTCGGCCAGGTGGCCGAACAGCACCGGCGTCCGGGCGTCGGCCGCGTCGAGCTGGTACCAGGCGGCGGGTCGGTCGGGGGCCGCCGCCACGAACTGGGCCATGAGCGTGGTCTTGCCCCAGCCGGCCGGGCCGGTGACGAGCACCAGCCGGTGCGGGGTGTCGGCCAGGGTCGCCAGCAGCCGGGCCCGGGGCAGCGCCCGGGCGCGCGGGGGTCGGAGCCGGGCCGGTGGGATGCGCTCCCGCCGATCGTGCTGTCCACCCTCCGCGCTTCCCATCCGCATCCGCCTCGCGTGTCAGCGGTGCGCCGGTGGCGGCTCGCACCCGTCACCGGCGACGGCCCGGGACCCTACTCCGGGTTCGGCTGCTGGGCATCAACGTGCAGGTCAGAGGGGGTGTGATTTTCGACACGCGTGTCAACTTCAGTCCGTGGGATCCGGGAGCCCGGTCTCGCGGACGGTGATCGAGAGGCGCCCCGGGGGCAGGTCGAGCCCCGGCGGGGCGGTCCCGGCGCGCACCTTCGGCACCCCGTGGAAGATCAGCCGGTTGACCCCGCCGAACACCAGCAGGTCGCCGCTGTGGAGCTCCACGTCGGTGAACGGTCCGGTCCGCCGGTCGACCCCGGCCATCCGGAACACGCCGGTGTCGCCGAGGCTGATCGTCACCACCGGCGCCATCGACGGCTCCTCCCCGTCCTGGTGGAGGCCGAGCTTCGCGCCCGGGGCGTAGAGGTTGGCGATCACCGCGTCGGGGTCGTAGGCGACCGCGGCCGGCGAGCCCTCGCCGTAGGCGGCGGCCACCGCCGCCCGGGCGAGCGCGTGCAGCGACGGCGGCAGCGGCTTCACCGGGGCGCCGTCGGTGTCGTCGGCGGTGCGGCTGTAGGCGTAGGGCGTCCAGTGCCAGCCCAGGCACACCGACTGCACGGTCATCAGGTGCCCGGTGGGCAGGCGCGGGTGGCGCAGCCCGGCGGGCGGCTCGGCCCAGCGGCGGAAGTCGGCGACGAGCCGGCGCTGGGCGTCGAGGTCGAGCCAGCGGCGCACCAGCACCACGTCGGGCAGCACCTCGTGCCGCTCGGGCCCCGCTCCCGCGGTGCCGGTCCCGGCCCCGGGCCCGGGCAGGTCGAGGCCCAGCGCCAGCTGCCCCTCGGGCGGGGTGCCGGGCGGTGGCAGGGTCGTCGGGACCCCGCGGGGTGTCGCGGCCTTGCGCCACCGGATGGCCGACGTGCTGCTGCCCATGCCCCACCAACGATCGCCGCTCGCCCGGTGTGAGGTCGAGCGGTGGTCGAGCGGGGGGGCGAGTGAGGCCGAGCGGGGTCGAGTGGTCGTGGGCCCGGTGGGGAAGGCTGGGAGGGTGATCGTGGTGGTGATGGGCGTGTCGGGGAGCGGCAAGTCGACCGTGGGCCGGGCACTCGCCGACCGGCTCGGCTGGGCGTTCGTGGACGGCGACGACGTCCACCCGGCCGCCAACGTCGCCAAGCTGCGGCGGGGCGTCCCGCTCGACGACGCCGACCGCGCGCCCTGGCTCGACCGCCTCCACGAGATCGTGGTCGAGACGGTCGCGGCGGGTGACGACCTGGTGCTCGTGTGCTCGGCGCTGAAGCGCCGCTACCGCGACCGCCTGCGCCGCGGGCAGCCGCCGGGCGCGGTCCGGTTCGTGCACCTCGACGTCGACCGGGCCACGCTGCTCGATCGGCTCCGCCGCCGGCGGGGCCACTTCATGCCGCCGTCGCTGCTCGACTCGCAGCTGGCCGACCTGGAGGCACCGGCTGCCGACGAGGGTGCGGTGGTGGTGGACGCGCGCCGCTCGGTGGACGAGGTGGTGGGCGAGGCCGTGGCCGCGCTGGCCCTGCCGGTGGACCGACCCGCAGCCCGGGCACGGCCGACGGCACGGGCACGGCCGGCGGCGCGACGATGGCGACCGCCTGCTACGTAGCGGCCGCCATCGTGCCGTGCCGTTCCGGCGGGCCGATGAGTGTGGGCTTATGCGCCCCGCCGGGACACGAGCTCTCGGGTCCACGGGAGCTGCTGCGATCGATCCGTGATCCCCAGGCGGGATCAATAAGAACCACACTTGCGACGGTTGTGTCAATAAACGCAGGTGTACCCGGGGTTCGTTCAGCGATCACCCGGGGATCGCCGCGTGGAATTGCGTACCCACGTACTCATGCGCCGCGGGCGCCGACCTGCGCAGGATGCCCCCACCCCCTGGCGGACCGGCGGAGACAAGGAGGCAGTCGTGGGTTTCCTCAGGAAGTCCATCAAGGACATGAAGACGATGGTGGGCGCCGCGCCCGGCCTCATCGAGCAGGCCAACCAGCTCCAGGCCCAAGCGCAGCAGATGCAACAGGCCAACGCGGCGATGGCGGCCCAGGCCCAGGCGATGATGGCCGGCCCCACGATCCCGCCCGGCGACCCCCGGCTCGAGCCGATCGCGGGCGTCACCATCGAGAAGTACGCCGAGGTGTCCAAGGCCGCCGCCCTGCAGGGCGCCGACGAGGCCGGCATCGTCGGGCTGGCGATGGCCCGCGGGGTCGCGAGCGCCGAGGCGTGGGTCGAGGCCTACAACGGCTGGAACGCCCGCATGCAGAACGACATGCAGCTCGCCACCCACTTCGGCCACCTGTACCAGGCCGCCACCGTCTGAGGGCGAGGCGGCACCGTGGGCTTCTTCAAGGACATCCGCAAGCTCAACAAGCTGGGCAAAGAGCAGTACATGAACATGGACGTCGCCGGTCAGGTCCAGCAGGCCCAGGCGTCGATGGCCCAGGCCCAGCAGCTCATGGCCCAGCAGGCCCAGGCGGCCGAGATGCGGGTCCGGCCGGAGAACGGCATCGCCGGCACCGCCACGGTCACGGCCGTGCGCCCCACCGGGATGCTGGTCAACTACCAGCCGGTGGTCGAGGTCGACCTGCTGGTCACCCCGCAGGGCCGCGCCCCCTACCCGGTCACCGTCAGCGAGACGATCACGGTCGCCAACCGCATGTCGTGCGTGGCGGGCCGCTCGGTCCCGGTGGTGGTCGACGCCAACGACGCCAACGTCGTCTGGGTGGACTGGCCGCCCGCGTGAGGACGGCGCCCCTCGTGGGGCTGAAGCTCGCGCCCGCCGGCTCCCCTTCGGCGGGCGCACCAGAACGTCGAGGTCGGTGCGGCGGGCACCGACCCGGCGCCCCCGGCGCTGCGGACCCGGGCCCGGCGGCGGGCGGGCGAGGGGCCGGGGCATCCGCCACGAACCCGTCCCCGGAAGATGCGGCGGCACGCCTCTTCCGGGGACCGGGGCGGTGGCGCCCGGGCGTCGCTCGGTGGCGCATGACCGCGCGCTGTCGCGCCGCGGCGCCGGCCCGGCATGCTGGCGGCCATGCGACTGCTGGTGTATGGCGCCGGGGCGATCGGTGGGGTGATGGGCGGGCGGCTCTTCCAGGCCGGCCACGACGTGACGCTGGTCGCCCGCGGCGACCACCTCGCCGCGCTCCGGGAGAAGGGACTGGAGCTGGTCGACCCCGAGCGCCGGGAGGTGCTGCCCGTGCCCGCGGTCGGGCACCCCTCCGAGGCGGATCTGGCCGACGGCGACGTCGTGGTCCTCGCCATGAAGACCCAGGACACGGCGCCCGCGCTCCGCGAGCTCGTGGTCCACGCCCCGCCCGGGATCAACGTGGTGTGCGCCCAGAACGGCGTCGAGAACGAGCGGCTGGCGCTGCGGTCGTTCGCGCACGTCTACGCCCTCAACGTGATCTGCCCCGCCACCTTCCTCGAGCCCGGGGTGGTCGTGGCCCACTCGCTGCCCCTCAACGGGCTGTTCGACCTCGGCCGCTACCCGTCGGGCGTCGACGCCACCGCCGAGGCGATCGCCGAGGCGCTGCGGTCGGCCGGCTTCGCCGCCGAGGCCCGGCCCGACATCCTCCGCTGGAAGTACCGCAAGCTCATGCTCAACCTCGCCAACGTGGCGCTGGCGGTGTGCGGCGAGTCGCCCGAGGTGGGCGACCTCATCCGGCTCCTGCGGGCCGAGGGCGAGGCGGTGCTGGCGGCGGCCGGGATCGACATGGTCTCCGTCGAGGAGGACACGGCGAACCGGGAGGGGCGGATCACCACCCGGGACGTCGAGGGCGTCCCCCGGAACGGCGGCTCCACGTGGCAGAGCCTCGCCCGGGGCACCGGGTCGGTCGAGACCGACTACCTCACCGGCGAGATCGTGCTGCTGGGCCGCCTCCACGGGGTCCCGACCCCGGCCAGCGAGCTGCTCCAGCGTCTGGCGCACCAGGCCGCGGCCGAGCGGCGCCCGCCGGGCCACCTGCCGGCGGCCGAGGTGCTGGCGCAGCTTCCGGGCTGACCCGCCGGGGTCCCATCGGGGTCAGGCCCGGGGCCCGGCCTCGCCGCGTCGCCGCGGGTCACGACGACGACCGGCGGCGGCGCGTCGAGAGGCGCTCGAAGTCCTCGCGGGTGCACACCATGAGCGCCGCCCGCTTGCCCGGCAGGTCGATCTCGCCCAGCTTGCGGAAGCCGAGGAAGGCGAGCAGCGACAGGAAGTTGTGGTTGCCGGCGTCGGGCTCGCCCACCACCCGCTCGACGCCGGGGCGCCCGAACAGGAACCGGTTGGTGGCCAGGCCCAGCGACACGCTGTAGCGGCCCCGGAAGTCGGGGTCGCCGATCAGCACGTGGGCCCCGAGGTCGCCGGGCCGCACCTCGTAGCGGGTGCCGAGGATGTCGTGGGCCGGGTCGTAGGTCTCCAGGTAGCCGACCGGCGTGTCGTCCACGTAGGTGACGTAGTTGTCGCGGTGGGGGTCCTGGTCGTGCTGGTGGAGGTACTCGGCGATCTTCTCCATCGGCCACGCCATCTCCCAGTAGCGGGCCACCTCGGGCTCGTGCATCCAGCGGTGGAGCAGGTCGAGGTCGGCCTCGGCGTCGACGGGCCGGGTCCAGATCACCCGCCCGCGGGTCCGGCTGCGCTCCTCGTAGACCGCCCGGTCCCGCCCGGGCACCCGGGTCGTGCCCGCGGTGCTCGTCCCGGTCGAGCCCGACGGCGCCTCCGAGGACCCGGGGTCCTCGCGGGCCAGCGGGTTGTCGATCTGGCCGACCACCGCCGCCACCGGCCGCTCCGGGTCGTCGCGGTAGCCCCGGTCGAACAGGCGCACCCGGTTCAGGCACAGCTTCGGGAACGACGGCGCGGTGAGGTCGAACAGGGCGAAGCGGTCGGCCAGCTCGTGGGCGAAGCGGTCCTGGTAGCCGTGGAGGGCCTGGCGGGCCGACGCCCAGAACTCGGTCTCCGGGAGTCCGAAGTGCTCCTCCACCAGCTCCGACAGGTACCGGTGGACGCAGACCAGGAGCCCGCCCTGGATCCACTGGACGATCACCGGGGCTTCCAGCCCGTCGCCCAGCACCCGCCGCACCTCGTCGGGGATCTCCGCCAGCTCGGGCAGCGGGTCGGCGGCGACCATGGCGTCGTCGACGAAGTCCTTCACCACCAGCCGCTCCGGGACCCCGTGACGCAGCACCAGCAGGCAGTTCTGGGCGTGCGGCGAGAACGTGACGCCGTACCGGTACAGCACGTGGGCCAGCGGCGGCAGCGTCACGGCGTGGAGCCGGTCGACCCACTGCCGGATCCCGAGCCCGCTCTCCGCCACGAGCGGGGCGAGCAGCGGCGTCCCGTGGGGGTCGCGGTGGAGCAGCGCCGCCAGCGTCACCGCCTTCTCGCCCTCCTCGGCCCGCACGTGGCCGGCGACCGACTCGCGCCAGATCGCCCCCAGCATCTCGGTGTGCTGGTAGGGGACGCCGGGCACGGCGCCGAACGCCCGGTGCGCCACCGACACCGACGCCACCTCGCCGAGCAGCGTCAGCCCGGTCTCGGCCAGGAACGGGTCGTCGCCCAGCAGGCCCAGCAGCCACTGGGTGAGGGCGGGGGCGGCCAGCGTCCGCTCCCGGGGCAGGCCCCGGTACACCGAGGTGTTGAGCACCGACAGCGGCAGCTTCAGGTAACGGCGCTCGGGGTGGTCGGCGTCGACCAGGGTCCGCAGCGACTGCTGGGGCCGGTAGCGGGCCGGCGCCTCGCCCAGGGGCACGAGCTCGCCGCGGGCCAGGTCGCCAGCGTGCAGCGGGACGATCCGCTCCCGCCACTGCCACGGGTGGACGGGCAGGTAGGCGACCTCGTCGGGGTCGAGCCCGGCCCGGGCGACCCGGTGGCGGAGCTGGCCCCACACGTCGTCGCCCAGCTGCTGGCGGACCACGGTCTGGTGGTCGAGGCCGTCGACCTGGCGGACGTCGGCGCGGCCCGGGGCCGCGGCCACCCACCGGACCCGCAGCGGCCGGCCCGACTCGGGCGTGAGCGACGCGAGGTCGTCGGCGTCGAAGCCGAGGCGGCCCTTGTTGGCGGCGATCCACGGGTGGCCCCGCATCGCCGACTCGATCTCGACCGGGTCGGCCGCCGCCAGCTCGGCCGCGGGACGCCCCTCGGCCAGTTGGAAGGCGTCGGACACGAGGGTGTTGGCCAGCTCGGCGATCACCCCGGCCGTGGTGGGGGCGTCGACGCCGAGCGCCGGGACGGCCCGCGCCACGATCTCGACCACGTCGGGCAGCTCCCGCTCCTGGCCGCCGACCTCCCAGCGCAGCGAGTCCGGGTCGACCCGCCAGTGCCCCAGGTGCCTGCGGGTGGCGGTGTAGGTGAGGCGGGCGTCGTCGGTGAGCCGTAGCGCGAACGCCGGCGGGTCGAGCGGCTCGGGCTGCAGCACCTCCTCGAAGGTGAGCTCGGTGACGATCTTGGCCAGCAGCTCCCGGTTGGCGCGGGACCACACCTTGGGGTCGAGGGCGCGCAGGAGGGCGGTGTGCGGGGTCAGGCCGTCGGTCGTCATCGTTGTGGGACCCCGAACGACTGGAAGACGTTGCGCTCGCGCACCGGGTACACGGCCCGCCCGGTGAGCGCGTTGACGAGGACGGCGTTGCGGTGGGCGCCGAGGCCCAGGTCGGGGGCGCCGACGCCGTGGGTGTGGATCTCGGCGTTCTGCACGAACAGGGTCGACGCGCCCGGGGGTCGGTCGCGGAGCCGCAGCCGGTAGTCGAGCTCGACCACCGGCCGGCCGCGCCCGTCGAGGCAGAGCAGCGCCGGGTCGATCGGCAGCGGCGCCGGCTCGTACCCGGTGGCCAGCACCAGCACGTCGGTCTCGTGGGTGAAGGCCCGGTCCTGGTCGAGGTGGTGGAAGCCGAGGCGCAGCCCCGCGCCGGTGGGGCACGGCTCGACCGACCGGAGCTCGCAGGCCGACGCGTAGGTCACCGGTGGATCCTCGCCGTCGATCGACGCCTCGTACAGGGCGTCGAAGATCTGCGCGCTGGTCTCGGCGTCGATGCCCTTGTACAGGAGGTCCTGCCCGGACCGCAGCTCGTCGCGCCGGGCCTCGGGCAGGCCGTGGAAGTAGGCCGTGTACTCGGGCGTGAAGTGCTCGAGGCCCAGCTTCGAGTACTCCATCGGCAGGAAGCCCCGGCTGCGGGTGTACCAGTGCAGCTCCCGGTCGCCGGGGGCGGCGAGCAGGTCGGCGAAGACCTCGGCGGCGCTCTGCCCGGAGCCGACGACGGTGACCCGCCCGGCGCGGCGGGCCCGGTCGCGGTGGGTGAGGTAGTCGGCGGAGTGGAAGACGTCGGTACCGAGGACGCCGTCGCCGTCGCCGTGGCTCCCGGCGACGCAGGCCGGCAGGTGCGGGACCGACCCGACCCCGAACACCACGGCCCGGGCCCGGTGCTCCTCGTCGCCCACCCGCACCGACCAGCCGTCGTCGGGCGACGGCGCCGGCCGGACGTCGACCACCCGCCGCCCGAAGCGGCACGACGGCAGCTGCGCCGCCACCCACCGGCAGTAGGCGTCGTACTCCTTCCGGGGCACGTGGAACCGCTCGTAGAAGTAGAAGCGGTAGAGCCGGCCGCGGTCGTGCAGGTAGTTGAGGAAGCTGTAGGGGCTGGTGGGGTCGGCCAGCGTGACGAGGTCGGCCAGGAACGGCACCTGCAGCGTGGTGCCGTCGAGCAGCAGCCCCGGGTGCCAGGAGAACGCGGGTCGGGCCTCGAAGAACACCGCGTCGACGTCGTCGACCGGGGCGAGGAGCGCGGCGAGGCCCAGGTTGAAGGGCCCGAGGCCCACGCCGACCACGTCGTGCTCCCGTGCGGCGCCGCCGCCTCCCACCACCCGCTCACCCCCGGTCCCGGGTGAGGGCGTCCAGGTCGCCGGGCCAGCGCGCCTCGAAGGTGGCCCGGGTGCAGGCGAGGATCAGCGCCCGCTTGTCGGGCAGGTCGACGGCGGCGACGACGTCGTAGCCGAGGGCCTTGCAGTAGCCGTGCATCCGGGTGTTCAGCTCGTTGGGTTCGCAGATCACGCGCTCGACCGTGGGGTCGCTGAACAGGTGGGCCAGCACCGCCCGCCCCAGCAGCCGGGGCAGGCCCGAGCCGATCGCCTCGTCGGGCCCGACCAGCACGTGCCAGCCCTGGTCGGTGGCCCGGACCGGGAACCAGTCGGCCAGCGGGTCGTCCGCGGGCCGGTAGGTCTCGGTGTAGCCGAACGGCCGGTGGCGGCCGTCGTCGAGGTCGACCGCCGACACGATCCACGGCACCAGGTGCCCGCTGCCCCGCTGGCGGGCCAGGTAGGCGCGGGTCTCGTCCCGGTCCCGGTCGGGCCCCCACCACGGGGCCACGTGGGGGCGGTGGAGCCAGTCGTGGAGCAGGTCGACGTCGGCCTCGGCGGCGGGGTCGGCGGGTCGGAAGTGGAGGCCGGCCTTCGCCCCGGGGAGGGTGACCGACCAGGGCGCGGGCTCGGCCGGCTCGGTCAGGCGGTCGGCGGGCCCGGCCATCAGGACGCCGCCTCGTGGATCGGGTTGGGCACGGTCACGTACACCGACTGGGTGGCGATGTCGCCCACCAGCTCGTCCATGCCGTGCAGCCGGGTGCGCAGGTTCGCCTTGCACGGCCAGCGGGGGTCGTCGAGCAGCCGGTCGAGCAGCGTGTGCGGGTAGCGGCCGCCCCGCGCCCGCTCGGCCTCCAGGACCCGCCGCAGGTCGCCCAGCAGCACGGCCTCGTCGGCGGCGCCGCTCGCGCCCAGCGCGTTGACCACGCCGAGGGTGAGGTTCATGAACGGGTAGTACACCAGGCGCTCGTCGGCCAGGTCCTCCGGGAAGATCGACTCGGTCGCCTCGCCGAGCCCCGGCAGCACGGCGGTCACGTCGTCGTGGGCCAGCTCCCGGTGGAAGTAGCCCTGGCTGTCGCGGTACACGCAGCGGGCGGGGAGGCCCTCGTCGTCCAGCTCCAGCAGGGTGTTCTGCTGGTGGGGCTCGAAGCAGAGGCCGGCGTCGAGGTACAGCCGGACCAGCGACACCACCGCCACCTCGCAGAACCGGGCGAACCACGCCCGGCCCGCCTCGGCCACGGGGAGGCCCCGCCGCGCCGCGAGCCGGTCGACCAGCGCCCGCAGCCGGCTGCGGGTGGGGCCGTCCCACGGGTGGTCCTGGCACAGGGTGGTGACGGCGGTGACGTCGGCCGTCGACCCGCGGGGCCAGCGGTTCTGGCGCAGCAGCACCGAGAACCCGTCGATCGGGCGGCCGGCGAACAGCACGGTGAGGTAGGCGGGGTCGTCGATCGGCACGAAGTGCGGCGCCACCTCGGTGGCGGCCCGGCCCAGCTCGCTGCGCCGCAGGACGTGGGCCTCGACGGCCCGGTCGAGCTCCTTGGGCAGCGTGACCCGCACCGAGTTGGTGACCGCCACGTGCAGGGAGAACTTGAGCTGCCACGGCCACGCCGGGTTCACCACGGTCCGCACCGACGTGGTGGGCGTGACCGGGCTGCCGTGCGGGCCGAGGTCGACCAGATCGCCCTGGCGGAACAGCAGCGCCACCTCCTCCTGGCGGCGCAGGTGCTCCAGCTCCCAGGGGTGGGCGGGCAGCAGGACCCGGTCGCCGAGGCCGGCGAGCAGCGTGTCGAGCCGGGCGGTGTCGGTGGCCGGGTCGGCCCGCAGCATGTCGGTCACCAGCTGCGGCGCCGGGGTGCCGGTGGCGCTGGCGTGCCGGACGACCTCGGGCCGGGCGGCCAGCCACCGCAGCGGGAACGACGCCTGCAGCTCCGGCGAGTAGGCGGCCCGGTCGGCGGGGCTCATCTCGCTGCGGCTCTTGGGCGTGGGGTGGAGGGGGTGGCCGAGCAGCAGCGCCTGCTCGCTCTCGACGAAGCCGAGCGGGGCGGCCGACCACAGCCGGTCGATCTCGGGGCCCCGGGCGGCGAGGAACCCGGCCACGTTGTGGACGCTCTCGACCATGCGGGCCAGCAGCCCGAGCGGCTGGACGGCCGGGGCGTCGGGCCGCAGCGGGGTCAGCTCCTCCAGCAGCAGCCCGGCCAGCGCCGGGAACCCGACCGGGCACGGCGGGCCGCCGCCCGCCTGCAGCAGGACCGGGAGGGCGTAGCGGTGGCGGTAGGTGCGGCTCCGGTAGCGGACCGGCGCGAGGACCTCGGCGCCGCCCCCGCGCAGCGGGATGCGCAGGGTGCCGTCGTCGAACCGCCAGCCGCCGGCCTCGCGGAGGTAGCAGTTCAGAAGGGTCTCGGTGGCCGCGGCGGTGGCGGCGGCGAGGGCC
>DATCLV010000592.1:0-1958 GCA_036563745.1 Acidimicrobiales bacterium
GCGCTCGGGCGCCGCGAGGAGGGTCGCCCGGTGCTCCGGGTCGCCGCACCACAGGGTCGGCACCCCGGCCAGCCGGAGCGGCGACCCCAGCAGGAACCGGGCGGCGTCGTCCAGGAAGGGGAGGAGGGCCAGGTGCTCGGCCAGCTCGGCGCCCGCCGGGTTGACCAGCCGCACCAGCCCCCGCCGGGCGGCGTGGACCAGGCCGGCGATCCCGCCGGGGGCGTCGGGCTGCTCGACCGGGTCGAGGCCCTGGTGGCCGACCCGGCGCAGCAGCACGTCGATGGGTTCGGGGCCGTCGAGCGACCGGAGCCACACCCGGCCCTCGCGCACGGCCACGTCGGCGGGCTCGGCGAGGCTGTAGCCGAGGCGGGCGGCGAGGTGGGCGTTCTCGACGTGGCCGGGCCCGTCGGCGACGCCGCTGAGCACGACCGTCCGGGGGCTGTGGCGCCCGGCGGGGGCAGCCCGGGCGAGGCGGGCCCGCATGGCCCGCAGGTGGTCGTCGTGGCCGACGACGTCCGGGCCGGCGCCGGCGGTGACCGCGCCGGCCCAGGCCGTCGTGCTCCCGCCACCGGTCGAACCGGGGGCGCGCGGGGCGGGCGCCACCCGGGCGGCGACCGCCCGGGCCAGGAGCGCTAGGCCCTCCCCGGCCGGGGTGTCGGTGCGGTGGCGCACCACCCGCAGCGCCCCCTCGGCGTCGAGGACGAGGTCGGAGCCGACCAGCAGCAGCCCGCCGCCGGGGTCGTCGGTCGGCCGCCCCCGGACGTAGGCGGGGTGCCCGGCCACCGCCTCGACCGGCACCGTGCCCGAGCGCAGCAGCTCGCGGGGACCGGTGAGGTCGCGCAGCACGGCCCGCAGGAGCCGGGCCCGCTGCACGAGACCGGCGGCCAGGCGGTCCCACGTGTCGGGGTCGAGCACGAACGGCACGACCGACACCCGCCACGGCTCGGCGGTGCCGAGGCCCTCGTCGGCCAGGTAGCCGGCGCCCTCGGCCGTGGCCAGGCGGTCGGCGGCGCGCTGGCGGCGGTCGAGCTCGGCGGGGTCGAGGCGGGCCAGCTCGGCCAGCACCCGCTGCCAGCCCGGGCGGGGGTGGCCGGCCGCGTCGACCGCGGCGTCCCGGGCTCCCGGCAGGGGGCGGTAGGCGGTGAGGCTGGGTGACATCACGGATCCTGCGAGCGAGGGTGGCGAGGGTGGCACCGTCGGTCAGTCGGCGCGGGTGCCGGCGGCGGTGGGCGCACCGGGCGACGACCCGGGTGGCGCCGGGGCGGGCGTGCCCGGCGGCGCGGTCGACGGTGCCGGCGAGGGCGAGGGCGAGGGCGAGCGCGAGGGCGACGGCGACGGCGGTGACGCGTCGTCCGGCGGCGCGGGTGGCGCCGGGGGGAGCGGGGGGAACCAGGTGGCCTGGACCTCGTCGTGGACGGCGGCGATCGCCGACCGCAGCCGCCCCAGGCCGTCGTGGAGGGCCGGGGCCGGCCACGGGGTCGTCGCCGCCAGCGCCCGGCGGGCCGCCGTGGCCGCCGCGGCCGGGGCCTCCGACCGGGGCAGCTCGGCCAGCGCGGCCGACACCTCGGTCAGGCAGCAGGCGATCGACGACGGGAGGTCGGGGTCGTGGAGCAGCAGGTCGACGGCGGGCCGCCCGGCCACCGGCGCCAGGCCCCGCTGGTGGTAGGCGGGGAGCGCGGAGAGCGACCGCAGCACCGCCGACCACTGCACCTCGGCGTGCGACCCCGCCGGCGCCGCCAGCAGCGGCACGGCCCGGGCGTCGAGCACCCGGCCGGTCATGTCGGCGCGCTCCAGGCTCCGGCCCAGGCGGAGGAACCCGAGCGCCGGGCCCCGCGCCATCGTCCCCGCCAGCACGCCGTGGAAGCGCTGGGCCTCGGCGATCACCCGGTCGAGGAACCGGCCCCGGCTCCAGCGGTCGACGCCCTCCTCGTGGTGGCTCGACACGAACAGGTAGAGGC
>DATCLV010000608.1:0-5001 GCA_036563745.1 Acidimicrobiales bacterium
GTCCTGGAGGGCGCCTTCGAGGGCGGCCTCGACAAGTTCAGCGACGAGGAGATCGAGCTGGTGGCGGCGATGAGCGTCGCCGCCGGGGGCCGGTCGATCAACTGGAACGTCCTCACCGTCGACTCGTCGGTCCCCGACCGGGTGCCCCGTCAGCTCCAGGCCGCCGACCGGGCGAAGGAGCAGGGCGGCCGGGTCGTCGCCCTCACCATGCCGGTGCTGGTGCCGATGAACATGAGCTTCGGCAACTTCTGCGCCCTGTTCCTCATCCCCGGCTGGGGCGACGTGCTGCGCCTGCCGCTGGAGGAGAAGAAGGCGCGCCTGGCCGATCCCGCCACCCGGGCGACGATGGCGGCCCAGGCGCAGAGCGAGGAGGCCGGGGTGTTCCGGCGCCTGGCCGACTGGGGCCGCTACGTGATCGGCGACACCTACTCGGCGGCCAACGAGGGCCTGTCGGGCCGGCAGGTGGCCGACATCGCCGCCGAGCGGGGCGACGCCGACCCGTTCCACACGCTGCTCGACATCGTCGCGGCCGACGACTTCCGCACGGTCCTGTGGCCGATGCCCACCGACAACGACGACGAGTCGTGGGCGATGCGCAAGGTGGTGTGGCAGGACCCGCGGGTGCTGCTGGGCGGCAGCGACGCCGGTGCTCACCTCGACCGCATGTGCGGCGCCACCTACACGACCCGCCTGCTGGCCGACTGCCTGCGGGGCCGCAAGCTGGCGACGCTGGAGCGGGCGGTGCAGATGCTGACCGACGAGCCGGCGCAGCTGTTCGGCCTGCGCGAGCGGGGCCGGGTCGCCGAGGGCTACCACGCCGACCTGGTGGTGTTCGACCCCGAGACGGTGGGGTCGGGCCCGGCCCGCCTGGTCGACGATCTGCCGGGCGGCGCGGCCCGCCTGACCGCGGAGGCCCAGGGAATGGTCCGGGTCTACGTCGGCGGGGTGGCGACGGTCGTGGAGAACACGTCCACCGGCGCCCTCCCCGGCAGGATCCTCCGCTCCGGCACGGACACCCGCACCCCGGCCTGACGACGACTTCCCGAACCTGCCCCCGAAACGGGGAGGTGGCTCCCCGTTTCGGGGGCAGGTTCGTCAGTCCCGCTCGATCACCGTCTTCAGCCGCTCCAACGACTGCCGGATGTTCTGCCGCATGTGCGCGTCGTGGGCGTCGACGCCGCCCATGAACCGCTGGACCAGGAACTTCGCCAGCGCCGGCCGCTGCTCCGGCAGCTCCCGGGACAGCGTCACCGTCGAGCCGGCGTCGTCCCCGTCGCCGGCCGGGTCGATCCGGTAGGTCCACCGGGTCCGGTTGTCGATCGTCAGCCACCCGAACGCCTTCCCCGGCTCGACGACCTCGACCCGGTTGCGGGTGAGCCACCGCAGGCGGCCCTTCCTGTTGAAGCCGAGGAACTTCGCGCCGACCTCGGCGCCCTTCCGCGCGCCGTACCAGCGGATGCCCGTGCACTCGGGGCTCCACTCGGGCAGCCGCTCGGGGTGCGAGACCACCTCCCACACGGCCTGGGGCGGGGCGGCGACGTGGACCGACGCCGTGTCGGCGGCAGGATCCGCCAGAGATTCGTCCGTCACGGTGGCCGACCGTAGTCCCTGATAGGGATGCATTGACCGTAGAGTCAAGGGGCGGTCTAACGTCAGCCACGAGGAAGTCACGGAAGTCACGCCGACCTCCAAGGGGGAAAGATGGTCCAGGTCTACGACAAGCTCTTCATCGACGGAGCCTGGGTTGCGCCCTCGGGCACCGAGAAGCTCGAGGTCTTCAACTCGGCGGACGAGTCGCTGATCGCCACCATCCCCCGGGGCACCGCTGCGGACGTCGACCGGGCGGTCGCCGCGGCGAAGGCGGCCTTCGAGACGTGGTCGACCACGCCGGTGGAGGAGCGGGCGAAGTACCTCAACCGGATCGCCGAGGGCCTGATGGCCCGCATGGACGAGATCGCCACCCACGTCAGCCGGGAGACCGGCATGCCGAAGTCCCTGAGCACGCTGGTGCAGGTGGGCCTGCCGCTGGCGAGCTTCCAGGGCGCGGCGCAGACGATCCAGGGCTTCCAGTTCGAGGAGGAGATCGGCAACAGCCTCGTGCTGAAGGAGCCGGTCGGCGTGGTCGGGGCGATCACGCCGTGGAACTACCCGCTGCACCAGCTGTCGGCGAAGCTGGCGCCGGCGCTGGCCGCGGGCTGCACGTTCGTGTCGAAGCCGTCGGAGGTGGCGCCGATCAGCGCGTTCATCCTGGCGGAGATCATCGCCGACGTCGGCCTGCCCCCGGGCGTGTTCAACCTGGTCAGCGGCGTCGGCCCCGAGGTGGGTGAGGCGCTGGCCGGCCACCCCGACGTCGACATGGTGAGCTTCACCGGCTCGACGCGGGCCGGGAAGCGGGTGGCCGAGCTGGGCGCCCAGACCGTGAAGCGGGTGACGCTGGAGCTCGGCGGCAAGAGCGCCAACATCATCCTCGACGACGCCGATCTGGAGCAGGCGGTCACCGACGGCGTCGGCAAGTGCTACCTGAACTCGGGCCAGACCTGCTCGGCGCTGACCCGGATGCTCGTGCCCCGCGAGAAGCTCGCCGAGGCGGAGGAGATCGCCGCCCGCGTCGCCGCCACCTTCACGCCGGGCGACCCGTTCGCCGAGACGACCCGCCTCGGCCCGCTGGCGTCGAAGGCCCAGCAGGAGCGGGTGCGGAACTACATCCAGAAGGGCATCGACGAGGGCGCCAAGCTGGTCACCGGCGGCGTGGAGCCGCCCGAGGGCCTGGAGCAGGGCTACTACGTGCAGCCGACGGTGTTCTCCGAGGTCGACACGTCGATGACGATCGCCCAGGAGGAGATCTTCGGCCCGGTGCTGGCGATCATGCCGTACGACAGCGAGGACGACGCCGTCCGCATCGCCAACGACACCGTGTACGGCCTGGCCGGCGGCGTGTGGTCGGGCGACAAGGAGCGGGCCAAGGCGGTCGCCCGCCGGATCCGCACCGGCCAGCTGGAGATCAACGGCGGCGCGTTCAACGTCCAGGCGCCCTTCGGCGGCTACAAGCAGTCCGGCTACGGCCGGGAGCTGGGCCCCCACGGCCTGGAGGAGTTCTTCGAGCTCAAGTCCCTGCAGCTCTAGTCACGCCTTCACGAACTTGCCCCCGAAACGGGGAGCCTGCTCCCCGGTTCGGGGGCAAGTTCGGCGTGATCCTCACGACGTGCCCGGGTCGATGAGGTGGAGGCTGTCGAGGAACGCGTCCCGCTCGTCGGCCGGCACGTCGCGGTGGACGGTGACCACCCAGAACTGCGTGTTGCGGCTGGCGCCGACGACCTCGGCGATGTCGCCGTCGGGGTTCTCGCAGCGGGCGGCGCTGGTGGCGCCGTCGACCGAGGCCGGGGCGACGTCGCCCCGGCACAGCGGCTCCCCGTCCTCCCGGACCTCCGGCAGCAGCGCCGGCGCGGTCGCCCCGTCGCTCTCGAAGTTCTCGACGGTGACGCGCACGTCGTCGCTGCCGACCGCGTAGATCGTGGTCGGCGACTCCTGGATCCGCTCCCACGAGCGGGGGACCGTGTACTCGATGCCCTGGGCGTCGGTGACCTGGACGGTGTCGGTCTCCCGTCCCGGCAGGGCCAGGAACGTGGCGACGGCCGCCACCACCAGGGCCCCGGTCCCGACGGCGATCCGGCCGCCGCCCGAGGGCCGGCGCCGCGGTCGGGCGGGCGCCCCGGCGCCGGCGGCGGGCTGGGAGCCCGACGACCAGCCACCGTAGGGCGGGGCCACCGGGGCGGCCGGCTGGGCGTGCTGGTGGGCCAGGGGGTGGACCAGCGTCCGGTCGCGGACCTCGGCGACGGTCGGCGGCGGGACGTGGTGCTGGCCGCCGACCGGGACGGTGGCGGCGGGCGATCCCTGGGCCGGGGAGGCCGATGCGGCCGGTGAGGCCGGTGCGGCAGGTGCGGCAGGGGACGCGGGTGCCGCCGGCGACCCCGGGGGAGGCGAGGCCGGCGACGCGGGTGCGACCGGCGGCGACCCTTGGCCGGGCGGGGCGGGCGACGCGGGTGCGGCGGGCGATCCCTGGGCCGGGGAGGCGGGTGCCGCGGGTGACCCCTGGGCCGGCGACGGTGGCGGTGGCGCCGGCCGGGTGGCCGGCAGCGCCGCCGTGGCGACCGACGCCTGGGTCAGCGCCCGGCGCAGCTCCTCGGTGAGCGCCGCCCCGGACGGCGGTCGGCGGGCCGGGTCCTTGGCCATCGCCCGCTCCATGAGGGCGTCGAGGCCCGCGTGGCCCGACCGCGGCACCGGGCTGGTGGCGTGGGCCATGAGCAGCTCGACGTAGTCGTCGCCCGGGTAGGGGCGGCGGCCGGTGACCATCTCGAAGGCGACGCAGGCCAGCGAGTACCGGTCGGCGGGCGGCCCCGCCGAGCCGGGCCGCGACTGCTCGGGCGCCATGTAGGCGGCGGTGCCGAGGGCGCCGGTCGTGTACTGGCCCATGGTGCGGGCGGTGGCGGCGATGCCGAAGTCGGCCAGCCACGCGCGACGGGGGTCGTTCTCCTCCAGCAGGATGTTCGACGGCTTGACGTCGCGGTGGACGACGCCCTGGGCGTGGGCGTGGTCGAGCGCGCTGCCGATGCGCGCCACGACGGCGACGACCTCGTCGGTGGACAGCCGGCGCCCGGCCCGGAGGGCGTCGTCGAGCGACCCGCCCTCGATGAGCCGCATGGCCAGCCACAGCACGCCGTCGGTGTCGCCGGCGTCGTACACCGGGACGACCGCCGGGTGGTCGAGGCTCGCGACGGCCTGGCCCTCCCGCACGAACCGGCGGGCGATGTCGGGGTTGTGGTGCGCCGCGGGGTCGACGACCTTCAGCGCCACGTGGCGCTCCAGGGCGGTGTCGAGGGCGCGGTACACGGTCGCGAAGCCACCGGACCCCACCACCGACAGGATCCGGTACCGCCCCAGTACGCGCCCGATGAACGACGTGCCCACCACGAGTGGGAGCCTATGAGAGGGAAGGGATACTGT
>DATCLV010000620.1:0-3065 GCA_036563745.1 Acidimicrobiales bacterium
TTCCTGGAGAGCCTCAACGATCCCTTCCCCTACACGCGGGCGATCTACGTGATGATCGGCGAGGCCGCCGGCGCCCCGCCCGAGCTCCAGAAGGCGCTCAACGCCCACCAGGACGCGGCCCGGCAGCTCATCGTCGACTCCCTGGTGGACGGCATCGAGCTGGGTCAGGTGCGACCCGACATCGATCCCGCCGCGCAAGCGGTCGTCATCTTCGGCATCCTCCGGGGTGTCGGGCTGCAATCGTTGATGGATCCGGCGGCGGTCGACGTCGAGGCGGTCACCGCCGAGGCGCTCGCCCTGGTCGAGCGGGCCCTGGCGGTCGAGGCGACAACCGAGTGACGAGGTGGGAGGCGAACGGTCATGCTGATCGACGAGGTCAACGGCACCCGGCTCAACGTCATCGAGGAGGGTGACGGCCCGGCCCTCCTGCTCCTCCACGGCATGGGCGGCACCTGGCGGGAGTGGGCGCCCCAGCTCGACGGCCTGGCCGACCGGTACCGCTGCATCGCCGTCGAGCACCGCGGGCACGGCCGGTCCGAGCGGACCAGCGGCCGCTACTCGATCGAGCTGTTCACCGACGACGTCGCCGCCGTGTGCCGGGCCCTCGGCGTCGGCCGGGCGCACGTGGCCGGGCTGGCGATGGGCGGCATGATCGCCCTCGACCTGGCCCTGCGCTACCCGTGGCTGGTCGACTCGCTGATCCTGGTCAACAGCGCCGCCCGGCCCGACGAGTCGTTCCGCCTCGGCCTGCACGCGATCGCCCGGTTCGTGCGCGACCAGGGCTACGCCGACACGCCCGTGGAGGGCGGCACCGCCGCCGGGCTGGCCTGGAGCCCGACGACCGTGCGCGAGCGCCCGCACATCATCCGCGACTACATGCGCGACGCGCTCAGCACCGACCGCGACGCCTACGCCCGCACGGCGCTCGCCCTCGCCGAGGTCGACCTGCAGGACCGGCTCGGCGAGATCCAGGCCCCGGCGCTGGTGCTGTGGGGCGACCACGACGTGCTGGTGCCCCGGCACTACAGCGAGGCGATCTGCCGGGGGCTGCCCCGGGCCGAGCTGGTGGTGGTCCCCGACGCCGGCCACCTGTGCACGCTGGAGCAGCCGGAGCTGGTGACCGGGGCGATGCGGGTGTTCCTCGACCGCCGCCCGGCCACGCTGACGCCCACCCGCGGCGCCGCCTGACCCGGCGCCGCGGCGGGCGTTCCCCAGCCGCCGCTGGTGGCGTCCTCGGTCTCGCCCTAGATGAGCCCCAGGCCGCCGTCGACGGCGATGGTCTGGCCGGTCACGTAGCCGGCGGCGCCGGTGAGCAGGAACACGACGACCTCGGCCACCTCCCAGGCCGTGCCCTGGCGGCCGAGCGGGACGTTGGTGCGCCCCCGGGACGGGCGGCCGGCGGTGGCGGCGCGGCCCAGCGGCGTGTCGATCAGGCCGGGGGCGACGAGGTTCGACCGGATGCCACGCCGCGCACCCTCCAGCGCCACGTGCCGGTTGAGGCCGACGAGCCCCGCCTTCGAGGCGTCGTAGGCGGGCAGGCGGCTGCCGGGGCGCAGGCCGGCCATCGACCCGATGAACACCACCGACGACCCCTCGTCCATCACGGGCAGCGCGGCCTGGGCCAGCAGGAAGTGGGCCCGGAGGTTGACGGCGAACGTGGCGTCCCACTGCTCGGCGGTGGTGCCGGCCAGGCCGGCGGGCTTGCCGAGCCCGATGCCGACGTTGACGACCATCCCGTGGAGGGGGTCGCCGCCGCCGAGCCGGTGGGCCTCGGCGACCAGGTCGACGCAGGCGCCGGCGTCGGCCACGTCGGCCTCGACGACGTGCGCGGCCGCGCCCTCGGCGGCGACGAGCTCGGCGGTGGCCTCGGCGGCGGCCCGGTCGCGGTCGGCGCACACGACGGTCGCGCCCCGGCGGGCGGCGACGACGGCGATGGCCCGTCCGTTGCCGGGCGGCGCCTCGGGGTCGGGGGATGGCCGGGTCCCGGCCCCCACCACCAGCACGGTGCGCTTCGTCAGGTCGGTCACGTCGGGTCCCGTCACGTGACGGATCGTAACCGGGATGCTGGACGTTCATCTAGCAAGTGCAGTTGCACGCGCGCGGTGGAGGTGGGCGCGCCCCGCGGAGCCTTCCCACGCGTCGTACGCTCGGGCCATGGCGATCAACCCCGATGACCAGCCCTCGGGCGGCGGTTGGCGCGGCATCGGCGACGACGAGACGGTCACCGGGGCCCGCAAGCGCGACCGCGACGTGACCCCGCGCATGGTCGTCGCGCTGGTGGCGCTGGTGGCCGCCGCGCTGTTCGTGTTCCAGAACGGCAACCGCGTCAAGACGACGTTCCTCGTCTTCGAGGGTCGTCAGCCGCTGTGGCTGGTGATCGTCGTGAGCGTCGTGCTCGGGATGCTCCTGGGACAGGCGTTGGGCCTGCTCCGGCGCCGCCGCAAGAACGACGACGACTGACGGCGGCGGACGGCGACCGGCGGCGGGCGCCTGCCGCCTCAGGGGCGGCCGCGCTCGATCGCCGGCTCGGGCCCGAGGTGGGCGGCGTCGGCGGCGGCCTGGCCGGCCACCCAGCCGTGGTAGTTGCTGGTCGAGATGCGCTGGGTGCGGAGGCGGGGGAACGCGTCGTCGCGGGCGCTGCGGGCAGCGGCCTCGCTGTTCGCCAGCACCGGCAGCACCTCCTCGCCGTGCCGGGCGCGGGCCTCGTCGACGGCGATCGCCGTCGCCTCCCGCAGCCGCTCGCCGATCCGGCTGGCGAACGCCACCAGGAAGCTCTGCCGGAACGACCGCTCGCGGGCCCGGGGCCCGGCCGTCCGGCCGGCGGTCACCATCGCCGCGGTGGCCTGGGTGAGCAGCGACGTGAACAGCAGCTCCACGGCGTCGAGGTCGCCGGGCTGGCCGAACACCGTCGACATCGAGAAGTCCGGGTGCCACACGCAGCTGCACCGGTTGGCGGCCACGATCTCGTTGAGCAGCAGCGACTTGGCCTTGGCGTAGGGGTCGTCGATGAGCAGGCGGCGGCCCGCCGTCCCCAGCGCGGGGTCGTCGGCGCCGGCCTCCAGCAT
>DATCLV010000225.1:0-4749 GCA_036563745.1 Acidimicrobiales bacterium
GGCCCAGACGCCGCCCGGCGGCCGCTCCGTCGACCTCAGGGTCCTGGTCGTGTCGGTGGGCGACCGGGCCACCGACCCGGGCCTGGAGCTGATGGCCCGGACCCTGGACCAGATGGGCGTCCCCTACGAGGTGCTCGACGCCAGCGCCCAGCCCCTCACCGACGCCGTCCTCCGCACCGGCGACCGGGGCCGGTTCAACGGCGTCATCCTCACCCAGGCCGACCTCTTCACCAGCGGCGGCAGCGGGTTCACCGCCGAGGAGTGGCAGCGCCTGCACGACTACGAGCGCGAGTTCCAGGTGCGCGAGGCGGTCGTCGCCGGCTTCCCCACCACCAACCCGGCGCTCGGCCTCGACTACGGCATGGCCGAGGTCGGCTCCCTGCCCACGGGGATCGGCCGCTGGGTCGAGCCGGCCGGCACCGGGCGGCTGTTCGCCTACGTCAACACGGCGACGCCGCTCGGCATCCCCGAGTTCTCGTTCTGGGGCGTCCCGCAGTCCGGCGACCCGGCCCGGCCGACGGTGACGCCGCTGCTGGTCGACGACAACGCCCCCACCCACGCCCTCGTGGCGCGGCTGCAGTACCCCGACGGGCGCGAGGTGCTGCTGTCCACCGTCGGCAACGCCTGGTACCGCCTGCACAGCAACGTGCTCGCCTACCAGTTCGTCGACTTCGCCACCAAGGGCGTGTTCATCGGCGGCCGCTACATCTCGCTGGCCACCCACACCGACGACATGTTCCTGGCCGACGACCTGTGGAACCCGGCCACCAACCAGACCGACCCCAACCTGAGCTACCGGCTCACCCCGGCCGACCTCGAGAACGTCGTCGCCCAGCAGGCGGCGTTCCGGCAGGCGCACCCGCTGGCCGCCACCTGGAAGGTCGAGCTCCCCTTCAACGGTGTCGGCGCCAAGGGCTGGACGCCCAACGCCCCCGTCGCCAAGCCGGTGGCCGAGGACGCCACCCTCGTCACCAACAGCCTCTTCAGCTACGGGCGGTCCACCACGCTCACCGTCGCCCGCAGCGGGAGCACCGAGCGGCGGGCGATCCTCCGGGCCGCCGACGTCGCCGCGCCGCCGGCGCCGCCCGCCGACCGGATCGACCGGGTGACGCTGCGGGTCGTCGTCACCAACACGCTGGCCCAGCCGCTGCCCGTCCAGGTGTGCCCGCTCACCGAGAGCTGGGCGGAGGGCACCGGCAACGGCGGCCTCCTCGACCTGGGCCCGCCCACCTGGTTCTCCCGGGCCAACTGGACGTCGTGGAGCACGGCCGGCGGCACGTTCGCCAGCGGCGCCTGCGTGACCGCCCAGCTCACCGGGCCCGGTGCCAACGAGCTCGACATCACCCCGATCTGGCAGGCGTGGGCCTCGGGGGCCCGGCCCAACCACGGCGTGCTCATCCGGGCCACCGCCAACGGCTCGGCCACCCTGGCCAGCGCCGAGCACGGCACCGCCGCCAACCGCCCCACCCTCCAGTTCGCCACGTCCAGCGCCCCCGACCCGCTCACCGCCAAGGCGATGGAGCTGAAGGACCACTTCGGCTGGATCAACCACACGTACTCGGCCCTGCAGATGGACCGCCTCTGCCCCGACCCGGACGAGCCCCAGCCCGCCGAGTGCCCGGTCACCGACTACGCCACCGCCCTCGACGAGATCGCCCGCAACCGGGTCGTGTGGAACGAGCTGGGCCTGCCCGGTTACCAGGAGGGCCTCCAGTACCTGCTCAGCGACTCGCACGCCGGCCTCCACGACCGGCGGGGCACCGAGGAGGACCCGTCCGACGACATCCCGTTCCCCGAGGGCCTCAACCCCAACTTCATGCAGGCGGCCCAGGACCTCGGCGTCCGCTACATCGCCTCCGACTCGTCCCGCCCCAACCAGGACCGAGAGCAGCGGGTGCCCGGGTTCGACCTCTTCCTGCTGCCGCGGTTCCCGACCAACGTCTACGTGAACGCGACGACGCCCGAGGAGAACGTCGACGAACACAACTGGATCTACTACGAGCGCCACGTGGCGGCGGGCAACGACCCGTGCACCGTCCCCGGCGCCATCTGCGCCCCGCGCACCTACGAGGAGCTGCTGGCGGCCGAGGCCGAGGCCACGGTGACCCACATGCTCTCGGGGCGGGAGTGGCCCCACTACTTCCACCAGTCCAACCTGCGCGACTACGGCGGCGGCCGGACCCTCCAGACCGACTGGATGGACGCCGTGATGACCCGCTACGAGCAGCTCTTCACGCTGCCGGTCCGCACGCCGACCGCCCCCGAGCTGGGGCCGGCGGCCGAGGACCGCATCGTGGCCCGCGAGCGGAACGTGCGGGGCTGGCTCGACATCGACACGCAGGTCGTCACGCTGGTCGCCGACGGCACCGCCCGCCCGCTGGTCACCGGCCTCACCGTCGGCGAGCCCTACGGCGGACAGCGGATCGGCAAGGTCACCGTCGGCACCACGCCCGTCACGTTCGCCGTCGACCCCACGAGCGCCGCGTAGGTCCCGCCCGTGCCCCCGGTGCCCAGCACCCGGCGGCGGGACCGCCGCCGGGGCCCAGTAGGCGCAGCAGGCCCCGCCGGCGCAGCAGCCGCAGGAGGGTCAGCAGGTCTCCCGCCACGGGCCGAGGTCGAGCCGCTTGCGGATCGAGCTCAGGCCCAGGCGGCGGGCCTCGGCGCAGAAGGCCGAGGTCGGCAGGTCGTACTCGGCGTGGAACACGGGCTTGTCCCGGTCGAGGAACGGCAGCAGCAGCTCGCACTCGTCGAACTCCATGCACTGCTCGACCACGGCGAAGTCGAAGAGGTCTGCCAGCTCCTCCACCTGCCCCAGGTCGTTCTTGAGCCCGATGGCCAGGCCCCGCTCGTGGGCCAGCTCGGCGAGGCGCCGGTTGTAGCGGAGCTGGTCCTCGGCGGTGATGTCGAAGCCGGTGTCCTGGGTGTGGCTGTCCATCCAGTCGGGCTCGACCCCGTCGAAGCCCTTGGCGCGGCACAGGTCGAACCGGGCGGCCATCAGCGGCTCCAGCACGTCGAGACGGCGGATGTCGAGCCAGCGCTCGTCGGGCCAGCCGTCGACCGGTGGCCCCAGCACCTCCTCGGGGAACTCGTCGGCGTCGGGGCGGTAGGGCTCCCATGACCCGGCCGACAGGTAGCAGATCACCTTCCGGCCCTGGTCGTGGAGGGCGTCGATCTCCGACTCGGTTGTGGCCCACAGGTCGACGTCGAACACCTCGGCGTCCACCGACAGATCGATCGGCCCGCCGTCGAGCTGCCACTGCCAGGTCAGGCCCCGGGTGGGCCGCCACCAGTCGCCCTCGCCGGGGCGCTCCGGTCCCTCGGTCGGGGTGGTCACCGCTGCTCCTTCCTCGCCGTCGGTCGACGGGGGCGCCGGGGGCCGGTCGGCCGTCGTCGACGTCGTCGGGCGCCGGCCGCGCCCGTCGGCCTCGCCGTCCCCGCCCGACGAGCACGCGGCCGCGGCCGCCGTGGTCGCCAGCAGCGCAGCGGCTCCGACGCGCGCCCACGACCCCGGGCGGTGCGGCATGTCGATGAACCTGCGGCTCGCCGCACCCCGGCCGGTCCGGGGCCCGTTCGGTCCCTTCGAGCCGCTCGCCGATCCGTCGCCGATCGCGCCGCCGGTCGGTGCGCCGCTTCGCCTGGTCGGGCGGCCCGATGTCGTCCTGGTCACGGAGGGAACGTACCCGCACGCGCACGGTGGTGTGAGCGTGTGGTGCGACCAGCTCGTCCAGGGCCTGCCCGACCACGCGTTCCGCCTGGTGGCGCTCACCGCCTTCGGCTACCAGCGCCCGGTGTGGGAGCTGCCCGACCACGTCGAGCAGCTCGTCACCGTCGGCCTGTGGGACCGGGCGTCCCGGCCAGCCCGGGCGCCGCGGTCCCGCGTCCCCCGGGGCCGGCGCCCGGGCGGCCCCGGACGGGGCGCCGGTCGGGACGCCCGGGCCGGGCGCCCGCCGGCCCTCGACCTGGCCCGCCTGCTGGTCGCCCCGCGCGACGACGTCGCCGGCTTCGGCGCCCTGGTCGACCGGATCGCCGCCCTCGACGGCGCCGAGGTCGCGGCCGAGCTGGCGTTCGGCCGGCTGGTCGCCGCGCTCGACCGCGAGCTGGCCCGCCCGGGCGAGCACGCCGAGGCCGTGGGGGGTGCCCGGGCCGCCGACCTGGTGCAGGTGGCGGGGATGCTGGAGCACCTGCTGCGGCCGGCGGCGCTCGACCCCGGCCCGGCCGCGGTCTACCACGCCAGCTCCAACGGCCTCGCCGCGCTCGTGTGCCTGGTCGCCCGGCGCCGCCACGGGGCCCGCTTCCTGCTGACCGAGCACGGCATCTACCTGCGGGAGCGCTACCTGGAGCTACGGCGGCTGCCGATGGCCCGGCCCGCGAAGGCGCTGCTGGTCCGGTTCCACCGGTTGGTCAGCGCCCTCGCCTACGCCGAGGCCGACGTCGTCGCCCCCGGCAGCGCATGGAACCGCCGGTGGGAGACCCGCCACGGCGCCCCGCCCGCCCGGGTCCGACCGATCTACAACGGCATCGACCCCGCCGCCTTCGCCGCCCGCGCCACCGAGCCCGACGCCCCGGTGGTGTCGTGGCTGGGCCGCATCGACCCGATCAAGGACCTGGAGACGCTCGTCGAGGCGTTCGCCGTGGTCCACGAGAAGCGGCCCGACGCCCGGCTCCGCCTCTACGGCCGGACCCCGGCCGGCAACGAGCCCTACCGCGCCCGGCTCGACGCGCTGGTCGACTCGCTGGGGCTCGAGGGCG
>DATCLV010000227.1:0-7076 GCA_036563745.1 Acidimicrobiales bacterium
GCCACCGCCAGCACGCCGATCATCGCCCTGCGCGTCGTCATCGGTCCTAATGTAAGTCATTAGGACCGATGACGACCACGCAACCCGGCCACACCGTCGGGATCGACCCGGTCAACCGCCCGGCATGCCGGCCAGGTCGGCAGGTCAGCCGGGACAGGTGTGGCGGTACTCCTCGATCGCCCCGCCGGCGGCCGGGGGCGGGCAGATGAACTGCTCGTAGCGGGTGTCGTTGTCCACGTACCGCTTGAGCCAGGCGATCATGAACTTCGCCATGGTGGTGTTGCCCTGGGTGCCCACCCGGTGGTCGGCGTTGTTGAGCTCCAGGTAGGCCTTCTCGATGGTGCCCGGGAGGCTCGTGTAGAAGGGCTCGGCGTGGTTGGCGACCGGGGCGGTCGTGTCGTTCTCCGAGCCGACGATGAGCGTCGGCACCTGGACCTCGGGCCAGGTCTTGTCGGTGTGCCACGGCTGGAACGGGATGGCCGCCTGCAGGCTGGGCCGGGAGGCCGCCGCCTGGAGGGTGCCCCCGCCGCCCATCGAGTGGCCGGCCACGGCGAGACGGCTGGCGTCGACCCGGTTGCGCACCGAGCTGGTGGTGACGAGGTAGTCGAGCGCCGCCAGGAGCTGGGCACCGCGGCTGGGCGGCTGGTCGAGGCGGCTGTCGGTGTTGATGAGGAACACGACGAAGCCCTGCGACGCCAGCCGGGGCCCCAGCCAGCCGTAGTTGGCGCTGCTGCCGAGGAAGCCCGGGGCGATGGCGACGGCGCCGAAGGTGCCCTGGCTGGTGTCGGTCGGGTAGTGGATGACCCCGCCGCCGAAGCCGGCGACGTCGGGCACGGTCGTGGATGCCGTGGCGAAGCTGCCGAGCGGGGCGGTGATGCTGGCCTCGGTCGGGTCGGGGCCGCGGCGGTACTCGGTCTCCGCGGCAGCGGTCGTCGGTGCGGCCGTCACGCTCGCCCCCACGAAGGTGCAGGCCAGGACCAGCCCCGCCAGCGCGCGCCGCACCGGCGCGCCGGGGCGCGTCAACGTCGTTCTCATGTGTGATCCCCCTGATCAGGAGGCCCCCCGGCCTCCTTACAGGAGACTTAATCACAGTCATTAATTCTGGACAAGGGTCCGGTTGTTCCGCCGTAGGTTGGGTGGATGGCTGCGGGTCGACCGGTGCTGGGGGAGCTGGTGCCGGCGGTGTTGCGGCGGCGGCTGGTCGACCACGCCGCTCGCTACCGGTTCACGCCGCCCGATCCCCGGGGCGGCGGGGCGTTCGCCATGGCGAGCCTGACCGGCACCGACTCGGCGGTGTTCGGCGAGCTGCTGGCGTGGCTGGCGCCGCGGGCCGGCGGCCTGCCGGGGTGGTCGTCGTTCGTGCCGAACGAGGTGAGCTACCAGCGCTACGAGGCCGGCGGCCGCGGCCTGCCGCCCCATCGGGACCAGCGCTACTACCTCCACGCGATCGTCATCGTCACGCTGACGGGCGAGGCCCGCTTCGCGCTGCTGGGCTCGGCCGACCCCGGGGACGTGGTCGACGGGTGGACGACCCGGCCCGGCGAGGTGATCGCCCTTGCCGGCTGGTCACCCCACGGCGACGCCGACCCCCGCCCCTACCACCAGGTCGACGCGCCCGACCACGGCCACCGCCTCATGCTCCAGCTCCGCCAGAACGCGGCCGCCACCCCTCACCTCGATCTCACCCGGTCCCCGTTCACCCCGAAGGAGCTCGCCGAGGCCCACCACCTCACCACCCTCCCCGACTCCGCCACCCTCTGAGCCGGCGAGCGGCCAGAACCAGCTAGGCCATGTCCCGTGGATCCGGTGTGCAGATCTCCGAGTCGGGGGCGTCGCTCGGCGTGCCGTCCCGGCGTCGAAAGCCACCAGCACTTTCGGCGTCCGGCATGGCTCCCAAGGGCAGAAGTTCTTGGACGAACCTGCCCCCGAACGGGGAGCGGGCTCCCCGTTTCGGGGGCAGGTTCGATGAGAGACCCGAAGGATGCCCCAGATCCGGGCAGCGGGTCGGCGTCGTGCGGCGCCTCGTCGTCCGGGGTTGGGCTCGACATCCCGCACCGTACGCTCGTTCGCATGAGCAGTGACATCGAGACGGCCCGGCGGTCGGTGGTGGCCGCCGGTGGAGACGGGGTCGAGGCGGTGGAGGAGTTCGTCGGGGGCCTGCAGGCCGCGCTCGACGCGTTCGACGCCGACGCGTACAACCGCCAGTTCGCCGAGGACGTCCTTTGGGGCAGCCCGTTCGGGATGATCGTCCGGGGCTACGACGAGATCCACGCCATCCACACCCGGATGCTCGCCGCCGCCCACGACCGCGGGGACGCCGGGTCGCGCTACGAGATCGAGGACGCCCGGCGCATCGCCGACGACGTGGCCATCGCCTACGTGCGGCGGCGGTCGCTCGCCGAGGCGAAGCCGCCCGCCGACAGCTCCGACGACGCCGACGACGCCGACCACACCGAGGATGCGCAGCCGCAGCCGGGCCGCGCCGCCGGCTTCGACGAGCTCGCCCTGTTCGTCCTGGTCCGCCGCGACGGCGCCTGGTGGTTGGCCGCCGGCCTCCACACCCCCGACCGCCGCGACGTCTACCGCGCCGGAACCCCGTGACATCGACGCCCACGACCGCGCCGCCCGCCCCGGCGGCGCCGGGTCAGGGCGTGAGCCGCCGGCGCAGGTCGGCGAGGAGGGTCGTCGCCGCGGCAGCGTCGGGAGCGGTGCCGAACAGGTAGAGGTCCGGGCGCTGGAGCGCGGCGGCGGTCCCTCGTCCGGCGAACCACTGGTCGAACACCGGGTCCGGGCGGTCGAGCACGACGACGTCGCCGCCGATCGACGCGAACCAGGCCCGCTCGCCGGCGCCGATGTCGCCGGGGTCGAGGCCGTGGAGGACGAGCCGCCAGCCGGTGCCGAGCACGTCGTCGGACGGCTTCCCGTCGATCCGGCCCTGCACGAACTGCGTCCCCGCGTGGGGCGACCCACGGTGGAGCAGCCCGGCCGTGAGGCCGGGGAGCGGCGGCGCCACGCCGGTCCCGTCGACGGCGGCGGCCATCGCTTCGTCGCGCGCCGCCGCCTCGGCGGGGTCGGCCACGCAGATGACCTTGCCGAGGTCCATCGAGAACCTGGTGACGGCCTGCACGTGCGGGAGGCGTTCGGCCTGGTAGGTGTCGAGGAGCGCCTCCCCCGCCCGGCCGTCGAGGACGAGGTCGAGCTTCCACGCCAGGTTGGCGGCGTCGCGGAGCCCGGCGCAGAGGCCCTGCCCGCCGAAGGGCGGCATGAGGTGGGCGGCGTCGCCGGCGAGGAGCACCCGTCCGGTGCGCCAGCGGTCGGCGTGGCGGGCGTTGAACGTGTAGACGACGTGGCGCTCGAGGGTGGCGTTGCCGGGGTGGACGTCCCAGGGTGCGAGCAGCTCCCAGGCCCGCCGCTCGTCGGCGAGCTCCTCGACCGGCTCGTGCGGCAGCCGCATGAACTCCCACCGGCGCCGGCCGGGCCCGCCGGACACGGCGGTCGTCGGGCGGGCCGGGTCGCAGACCTGCAGGTTGACCGGGTCGAACACCCGGGGCTCGTGGAGGACGACGTCGACGATCAGCCAGTCGTGGACGAACCCGAGGTCGGTGACCGGCGCGTCGACCAGCCGGCGCACGGTGCTGTTGGCGCCGTCGCAGCCGACGAGGTGGCGGGCGGTGACGCCACCGACGACGACGTGCCCGTCGACCTGCTCGACCGTGTCGATCTCGACGCCCCGCCGCACGTCGACGCCCAGCGCCCGGGCCTGGGCGTCGAGGAGCCGTTCGAGGGCGGGCTGGTGGAACATCGACGACCGTGGCCAGCCGTCGGGGCCGTCGCCGCCCCGGCCGAACCGCAGCAGCACGGTGCCGGCGGCGTTGCGCCACTCGTAGGCGTCGGCCGGCTCGGAGATGTCCCGGACGTCCGGGCCGATGCCGCACATCTGGAGGATGCGCCCGACCTCGCCGTCGAAGTGCACGGCCCGCGGCTGCGGGTAGGGCGAGGGCCACCGCTCGAAGACCGTGACCCGCCGCCCGAGCTGGGCGAGCAGGATCGCCAGCACCGCCCCGACCGGCCCGTACCCGACGATGGCGACGTCGGTGTCGGTGCCGGGCTCGGGACCCCTGCCGACGCCCGCGCCGACGCCCCCGCCGGCACCGCGGTCGACCTCGCCCGCCACGCTCACCCCACCCGCAGGGGCTGGTGGCCCCACGCGCTGATCCGGTCGTAGCGGCGGTTGTCGGCCCAGCCGTCGGTGACGATCCGACCGCCGTGGCCCACCTCGACCTGGAACCCCGCCGGGCTCGCCACGTAGAAGCTGAACATGCCGTCGTTGTCGTGACGACCCAGGCCGTTGGGGATCGCCAGGTCGGTGGCCCACGCCCGGTCGAACGCGGCCCCCACGTCGTCCCGGCGGTTCGTCTCGAACATGAGGTGGTGCAGCGCCTGCGGGACCTCGAGGGGCGTCCGGGCCAGCGCCAGCGAGTGGTGCCGGGCGTTGCAGTGGTAGAAGCGGACCTCCAGCTCGACGCCCCGGACGATCTCCGTCTCCAGCCAGTCGGTCTGGCGGAGGCCGAGGCCGTCGACGACGAAGCGGTGCGACGCCTCGTGCGCGGCGGTGGCGAACACGGCGTGGCCGAACCCGACGCCCTCGGTGAGGAACCCGCCCGGGACCAGCGGCGACGCGAACGGGGTCGCCGCCTCCTCCAGACCGACGACCAACTCGACGGCGACGCCCCAGGGCGCCGTGGTGCGGGCCAGCCGTCGGACGCGCCGGGAGCGCCGATCGCCGGCGTCCCCCTCCGCCACCTCGTGGCCCGTCGCCGACAGCCGCTCGACCGCCCGCTCGAACACCGCGTCGTCGGCCGCCTCGAACCCGAGGTACGCCGCGTCGTTGCGGTCGCCCGGCTCGACGACGACGCGGCGGGCCTTGCCGTCGTTGCGCCACGTGTGGGGTGCGTCGCCGGGGGCCAGGCCGATGACCTGGCCGAAGAAGTGGTCGAGCGCCCCCGGGTCGGGCACCTCGATGCCCACGTAGGCCAGCTCGATGCTGCGGTCCACGGCGTCCATCCCTTCCTCGCCGGCTCGGCCGCGACCCAGCCTTCTCGTCTGATGCGACACTGCTCAATCCCCTGATCAGGGGATAGAGGTCGAGCGCCTGCACCTCGCCATGGCCGCCCGGGCCGAGGGGCTGCGGGGCGTCGACGAGGTCACCTCGGCGCGGCTGCTGGTGCGGGAGTTCGTGGTCTTCTCGGCCCGCAACCCCCAGCTGCACCGGGTCATCGCGCAGGAGTCCAAGGCCGACCGCCGGCGGCGGACGTCGCTGTTCGTGCTCGCCCCGGAGTGCCGGCGTCGCACCGGCGTCGACCCCTTCGACGACGACGTGGTCGAGGCCCACGCCGACGCCGTCTGCACCCTCCTGTTCGGCCCCGACCCCGACACCCGCCCTGCCTGACCCCCGCCGACCGCGGACCAGGGGGAGAGGCCGCGGCGGCGGACGGGCCAGGCAGGGGCAGCCGGCGGGGCGGCGCCGGCCGGACGGCGGTCAGGCGGCGGTCAGTTCCGGGCGGCGGCGGGCGTCTGGCCGATGCGGGCGGTCTCGGGCCGGCCGGCCTGGTAGTGGCCGGGCTCGTAGTGCCCGGTGATCGCCAGGCGGTTCCAGCCGTTGATGAGGACGACGGCGAACACGATCGCCGCGTAGGTCGCCTCGTCGAAGGCGGCGCGGGCCCGGGCCTCCACGTCGGCGGGCACGTGGCCGTCGGCGATGCGGGTGACGGCCTCGGTCAGCGCGAGCGCGGCGCGCTCCTGCTCGGTGAACAGCGTGCTCTCCCGCCACGCCGGGAGGACGGCGAGCCGGTCGGTGCGCTCACCGTTGGCGAGGGCGTCCTTGGTGTGCATGTCCAGGCAGTACGCGCAGCCGTTGATCTGCGAGGCGCGCAGCTGGATGAGCTCCAGCAGCGTCGGGTCGACCGCCCGCCGCACCGCGGCGTTGAGCTGGCGCATCGCGGCGTAGCCGTCGGCGAACTGCTCGGAGAGCGGCACCGTCGGGCGGATCTCGTCGGACATCCCGGTCATCCTGGACCTCCAGTGGGGGAATCTGGATATTGCGTGTCCAGTATTAGCCGGATCTTGAGTCCTGGACAACTAGGCTCCAGGTTGTGAAGCTGAGCCAGGGCATCGAGTGGACGATCCACGCGTGCGTGAACCTCGCCTGGCTCCCCCCGGGCACGGCGGTGCCGGTGACGCGGCTCGCCGAGTTCCACGAGCTGCCCAGCGCCTACCTCAACAAGCACCTCCAGGCGCTCGCCCACCACGGGGTCGTGGCCTCCCGCCCCGGGCCGCGGGGCGGCTTCCTGCTGGCCCGCCCGGCCGACGAGATCGCCGTGCTCGACATCGTCGACGCGATCGAGGGCCCGGCGCCGGCGTTCCGCTGCACCGAGATCCGCCGGCAGGGCCCGCTGCCGGCGTCCCGCCAGGACTGCCGGGTGCCCTGCGAGATCGCCACCGTGATGCGCAACGCCGAGCAGGCCTGGCGCGACGAGCTCGCCGCCACGACGATCGCCGCGATCGCCGACGACGTCGCCCGCCGCCACCCCAAGGTGCCGGACAAGGTGCGCGGCTGGTTCCTCGGCACGGGTTGACCGCCGCCGACCCGGACCGAACGCCGCCGGCAGCCCGGCCGTCGCCCGCAGCCGGCAGCCCGGCCCCGCCGGCGGTCGTCAGTCGGCGGCGCTCGGGAACCTCGGGGGCCGCTTCTCCCGGTGGGAGGCGAGCCCCTCGGCGGCGTCGGGGCCGGCGAAGCCGAGGAACTCGAGGCCGAGCGACGCCTCGAAGATCGGCCCGGCGTTCCGGTACCAGTGGTTGAGGGAGCGCTTGGTGAACCGCAGCGCCGGCTGGGCCATCCCCGCCAGGTCGGTGGCCACCTGCAGGGCCCGCTCCTGCACCTGGTCGTCGTCGACGCACAACGACACGAGCCCGATCCGCTCGGCCTCCTCGCCGGTCAGCGTGTCGCAGGTGAGCAGGTAGTACTTCGCCTTGGCCATGCCGCACAGCAGCGGCCAGCAGACGGCGGCGTGGTCACC
>DATCLV010000645.1:0-2293 GCA_036563745.1 Acidimicrobiales bacterium
GGCACGAAGAGCTCGAAGCGGACCGCGACCGCATGCACACGACCATTGTCGCGCCGCTCGGTCGGTCAGCCGGTGCGCGCGACCTCCTTGAGCTCGTAGGTCTCGATGATGTCGCCCTGCTTGAGGTCCTGGAAGTCGGACAGGCCGATACCGCACTCGTAGCCCTGCTGGACCTCGCGCGCATCTTCCTTGAACCGCTTGAGCGAGCTGATCTCGCCCTTCCAGATGATGGTGCCCTCCCGCAGGAAGCGGACCTTCGAGCCCCGGGTGATCGTGCCGTTCGTGACGTAGCAGCCGGCCACCTTGCCGACGCGGGGCACGGAGAAGATCTCGCGCACCTCGGCCTCGCCGGTGACCACCTCCTCGAACTCCGGAGCGAGCATGCCCACCATGGCGTTCTCGATGTCCTCGAGCACCTGGTAGATGATCTCGTAGGTCCGGATCTCGACGCCCTCGGCGGCCGCCATCTCCCGCGACTTGCGGTCGGGGCGGACGTTGAAGCCGATGATCGTGGCGTTCGACGCCGCCGCGAACTGCACGTCGTTCTGCGTGATGCCGCCGACCGCCCGGTCGACGAACGACAGCTTGACGTCGTCGCGCTCCAGCTTGCGGAGCGCCTCGGTCAACGCCTCCAGCGAACCGATCACGTCGGCCTTCAGGATGAGGTTGAGGGTGGCGACCTCGCCCCGGCGGATCTGGTCGAAGATGTCCTCGAGCTTGGCGCCACCGCTGGTGACGGCGGCCTCGCGGCCGAGGCTGGCCAGGCGCTGCCAGTGCTCGCGGGTCTCCGCGACCGACCGGGCCGTCTTCTCGTCCTGGGCGACCACGAACTGGTCGCCGGCGTCGGCCACGTCGTTCAGGCCGAGCACCTGGACCGGCATCGACGGGCCGGCCTCCTTGACGTTCTTGCCCTTGTCGTCCATCAGCGCCCGGACCCGGCCCCACGAGGCACCGGCGACGAGCGGATCGCCGACCTTGAGCGTGCCCCGCTGGACCAGCACCGTGGCCACCGGGCCCCGGCCGACCTCACGGCTCGACTCGAGCACGACGCCGGCGGCGCGGCCGTCGGGGTTGGCGGCGATCGGCGGGTCCTGCACGTCGGCCACCAGCAGCAGCGTCTCGAGCAGGTCGTCGATCCCGATGCCCTCGCGGGCCGAGATCGGCACCATCTCGGTGTCGCCGCTCCAGTCGGTCGGCACGAGGCCGTGCTCGCTGAGCTGCTGCTTCACCCGGTCGACGTTGGCCTCCGGCCGGTCGATCTTGTTGATCGCCACGACGATCGGCACATCCGCGGCCCGGGCGTGGTTCAACGCCTCCACCGTCTGGGGCATGACGCCGTCGTCGGCCGCCACCACCAGGATCACGATGTCGGTGGCCTGGGCGCCACGGGCCCGCATGGCAGTGAACGCCGCGTGGCCCGGGGTGTCGATGAACGTGATCAGCCGACCGTTCTTCTCGGTCTGGTAGGCGCCGATGTGCTGGGTGATGCCACCCGCCTCGCCCTCGATCACGTTGGTCTTGCGGATGGTGTCGAGCAGGCGGGTCTTGCCGTGGTCGACGTGGCCCATCACGGTGATCACCGGCGGGCGCGGCACCCGCTTGCTCTCGTCGTCGTCGAAGAGCTCGTCGGTGCCGAGCCGGTTCTGCAGCTCGACCTCCTGCTCCTCGCCGGGGTCGACGAGGCGGATCTCGGCGCCGATCTCGGCCGCGAACAGCTCGATCATGTCGTCGCTGAGCGACTGCGTGGCCGTGACCATCTCGCCCTGCTGCATGAGGAAGCGGACGACGTCGGCGGCCGTGCGGTTCAGCTTCGGACCGAGGTCCTGCGGCGTGGAGGCGCGCTCCACCACGATGACGCCCTCGGGCACCGGCGCGGAGGCCGGCGTGTAGCTGGGCGCCTCCATGGGCTGCAGCTCTTCGCGGTTGCGACGGCGACGACCACGGCGGCGCGGCGGGCGCTGCCCACCACGGGGGCCGCCACCACCGCGACCACCACCGAAGGCACCACCCGGGCCGCCACCGGGACCGCCGGGACGGCCACCGGGGCCACCGCCACCCCCGAAGGGGCGGCCGCCACCGGAGGGCGGACCGGAACGGCCACCGCGGCTGCCGACACCGACACCGCCACCGGGGCCCCGGCCGGGACCGGAGCGCGTGGCGGCACCGCCACGGCCGCCCATGCCGGGCGGGGGCGGGATCGGCTTGCCCGACGACGACACCGGCGGGCCGGGCGGCGGCGGGATCGGCTTGCCGGAGCCCGACAGCGGCGGGCGGGGCGGCGTGGGGGCACCCG
>DATCLV010000650.1:0-6648 GCA_036563745.1 Acidimicrobiales bacterium
GTCCTGCTGTCGCGGTCCGGCTCGGTGCTCGACACCACCCCCACCCGGCTGCTGCGCCGGTCGTGGTCGACGGCGTGGCGGGTGCTGGCCGCCCCGACGATCTTCACGCCGTTGGCCCGCCGGGTAGAGGGGCCGGCGGCCCGGACCGTCGGGCGGGCCCTGGTCGCCGCCCTGCTGGCGCTGCCCGTGCTGGCGCTGGTCACGCTGCTGCTGGCGGCCGCCGACCCGGTGTTCGCCGGGCTGATCACGCCCGACGTCGACCTCGGCCCCCTGGTCGACCACGCCGTGCTGACCGGTGTGTGCGCCGGCGTCGTGCTGGTGGTCCTGGCGGCGTCGCTGGTCGAGAGCACCGAGGGCGCGGGCGGCGGGTCGTTCGGCCTCGTCGAGGTGGTCACGATGCTGGGCCTGGCCGCGGCCGTGCTCGGCCTGTTCGTGGTGTCGCAGCTGGTGGCGCTCACCGACGCCGGCGACCGGCTGGTCGAGGCGGCCGGCCTCACCCCCGCCGAGTACGCCCGCAGCGGCTTCTTCCAGCTGTGCTGGGCGACGGCGCTGATCCTCGGGTTCCTGGGCGTGGTCGGGTTCCTCGCCCGGCCCGAGGTGCTGACCCACCCGGCCGTGCGTGCCCTGGCCGCCGCCGTCCCGCTGCTGGCGTCGGGCCTCGTGGTGGTGAGCCTCCGGCGGATGGCCCTCTACGACCAGGTGTTCGGCCTCACGATGCTGCGCCTCTGGGTGGTCGGCGCGGCGGTCTGGATGGGCACGGTCCTGGTGATGGTGGCGGCCCGGCACGCCGGGCTGGGCGCCGGACGGCAGTGGGTGCTGGGCGGTGCCCTGGCCACGGCGCTGGCGCTGGTGGTCCTGGCCGACGTCGCCGGGGCCGAGGCGTTCGTGGTCCGCCACAACGTGGCCCGGGCCCGCGACGGCGCCGAGCTCGACCGGGCCTACCTCGGCACGCTGTCGGACGACGCCCTCCCGGCCCTCGTCGACGAGCTGGGGGCGGGCGCGGCCTGGGTGCTGGACTGCGACGACCCGAACGCCGGGAAGACCGGGGTCGCCGCCCTCAACCTGGGGGCGCAGCGGGCCGAGGACGCCCGGGCGACGGCGTGCGCCGGCGACGGCGGGGGCGGCTGACCGCACCTCGGACCGGCCCCCGCGACGGGGTCCACGCTCCCCGGCGACTGCGGCACCGCCCACCCGGCGTGGCAGCATCGACGGGTGGGCAGCCGCACCCCCGAGGACCACCTGCGAGACCTCGCCATCCTCCGGCGCGTCCGCGACCGGATCGACCGGGAGTACGCGCGGCCGCTCGACGTCGTGTCCCTGGCCCGGGACGCCGGCATGTCGGCCGGGCACCTGAGCCGCCAGTTCCGCAGGGCCTACGGCGAATCGCCCTACGGCTACCTCATGACCCGCCGCATCGAGCGGGCGATGGCGATGCTCCGCCAGAGCGACCGCAGCGTCACCGAGGTGTGCTTCGCCGTCGGCTGCCGGTCGCTGGGCACGTTCAGCACCCGGTTCACCGAGCTGGTCGGCGTCCCGCCCAGCGTCTACCGGCAGAAGGCGGCGCAGGCGACGACCGGGATGCCGCCGTGCGTGGCGAGGAAGGTCACGCGACCGGTCAGGAATCGAGAAGCCCGCGTCCCGGCCCGCACTTAGGGTCACCGGCATGGACGTCACCATCCACAGCAGCTTCCTGCCCCACCTCGACCCGGAGGCCTCCCTCGCCTTCTACCGCGACAGCCTCGGCTTCGAGGTCCGCAACGACGTGGGCTACGAGGGGATGCGCTGGATCACCCTCGGGTCCCCGAGCCAGCCCGACACGTCGCTGGTGCTCGAGCCGGTGGGCACCGACCCCGGTGTCACCGACGAGGAGCGCCGGGTCATCAAGGAGATGATGGCGAAGGGCACCTACGCCGGCCTCATGCTGGCGGCCAAGGACCTCGACGGCCTGTTCGCCAAGCTGGCGGCCGACGGCGTCGAGATCGTCCAGGAACCGACCGAGCAGGACTGGGGCGCGCGGGACGGCGCGATCCGGGACCCTGCGGGCAACCTCATCCGCATCCAGGAGCAGCGCTGACCTGATGGCCGAGCCCACGAGCACGACGACCGCCGACCGGCACCCCGCCGACCGCCACGACCTCATCCGGGTCCAGGGGGCGCGGGAGAACAACCTGAAGGACGTGAGCGTCGAGCTGCCGAAGCGGCGGCTGACGGTGATCACCGGCGTGTCGGGCTCCGGGAAGAGCTCGCTGGTGTTCGCCACGATCGCCGCCGAGTCGCAGCGGATGATCAACGAGACCTACTCGACCTTCATCCAGGGGTTCATGCCGACGCTGGCCCGGCCGGACGTCGACGTGCTCGAGGGCCTGACCACGGCGATCATCGTCGACCAGGAGCGGCTGGGCGCGAACCCCCGCTCCACGGTCGGCACGGTCACCGACGCCAACGCGATGCTCCGCATCCTGTTCAGCCGCCTCGGCGAGCCCCACATCGGTGGGCCCAACGCCTTCTCGTTCAACGTGGCGACGGCAAGCGGGGCGGGGGCGATCACCGTCGAGCGCGGCAACCGGAAGACGGAGAAGGCGACCTTCACCATCCAGGGCGGCATGTGCCCGCGCTGCGAGGGCCTGGGCCGGGTGACCGACGTCGACATCTCCCAGCTCTACGACCCGGACAAGTCGCTCAACGAGGGCGCCATCACCGTGCCGGGCTACAAGGCCGGGGGCTGGTCGGTCCGCTACTTCACCGAGTCGGGGTTCTTCGACCCGGACAAGCCGATCCGGGACTACTCCGAGCAGGAGCTCCACGACTTCCTGCACAAGGAACCCGTGAAGGTGAAGATCAACGGCATCAACATGACCTTCGAGGGGCTGGTCTCCCAGGTCCAGAAGTCGATGCTGTCGAAGGACAAGGAAGCGCTCCAGCCGCACCTGCGGGCGTTCGTGGACCGGGCGGTCACGTTCACGCCGTGCCCCGACTGCGACGGCACCCGCCTGAACGCGACGGCCCGGTCGTCGAAGATCCGGGGGAAGAGCATCGCCGACCTGTGCGCGATGCAGATCTCCGACCTCGCCGAGTGGGTGCGGGCGCTCGACGAGCCCTCGGTGAAGCCGCTGCTCGACGCCCTGGGCGACACGCTGGAGTCCTTCGTCGACATCGGGCTCGGCTACCTGTCGCTGGACCGCTCGTCGGGGACGCTGTCGGGCGGCGAGGCGCAGCGGACCAAGATGATCCGGCACCTGGGCTCGTCGCTCACCGACGTGACCTACGTGTTCGACGAGCCCACGGTCGGCCTGCACCCCCACGACATCCAGCGGATGAACGAGCTGCTCCTCCAGCTCCGGGACAAGGGCAACACGGTCCTGGTGGTGGAGCACAAGCCCGAGGCGATCGCCATCGCCGACCACGTCGTCGACCTCGGCCCCGGCGCCGGGAGCGCCGGCGGTGAGATCTGCTACGAGGGCACGGTCGAGGGCCTGCGGGCCAGCGACACGGTGACCGGCCGCCACCTCGACGACCGCGCCACGCTGAAGGACGAGGTCCGGACGCCCACCGGGTTCCTGGAGGTCCGGGGCGCGGACACCAACAACCTGCAGGACGTCGACGTCGACATCCCGCTGGGCGTGCTGGTGGTGGTCACCGGTGTCGCCGGGTCGGGCAAGTCGTCGCTGATCCACGGGTCGGTGGCCGGCCGCGAGGGCGTCGTCGTGGTCGACCAGAGCCCGATCAAGGGGTCGCGGCGCAGCAACCCCGCCACCTACACGGGCCTGCTGGAGCCGATCCGCAAGGCCTTCGCCAAGGCCAACGGCGTGAAGCCCGCGCTGTTCAGCGCCAACTCGGAGGGCGCCTGCCCGACCTGCAACGGCGCGGGCGTCATCTACACCGACCTGGGCATCATGGCCGGCGTCGCCACCACCTGCGAGGACTGCGAGGGCCGGCGGTTCCAGCCGGCCGTGCTGGACTACCACCTGGGCGGGCGGAACATCAGCGAGGTCCTCGCCATGCCGGTGACCGAGGCCGAGGCGTTCTTCGCCGAGGGCGACGCCAAGCTCCCGGCCGCCCACAAGATCCTGCAGCGCCTCGCCGACGTGGGCCTCGGCTACCTGACGATCGGCCAGCCGCTGACCACGCTCTCGGGCGGCGAGCGGCAGCGCCTGAAGCTGGCCACCCACATGGGCGACAAGGGCGGGACCTACATCCTGGACGAGCCGACCACGGGCCTCCACCTGGCCGACGTCGAGAACCTGCTGGGCCTGCTGGACCGTCTGGTCGACTCCGGGAAGTCGGTGATCGTCATCGAGCACCACCAGGCCGTGATGGCGCACGCCGACTGGCTCATCGACCTCGGCCCGGGCGCGGGCCACGACGGCGGCCGGGTCGTCTACGAGGGCACGCCGGCCGACCTGGTCGCCAACCCGACGACGCTCACCGGCACGCACCTCGCCGAGTACGTGGCCCGCTGACCCGGCGGCGGTCCTCGCGGCCGCCGCTGCCTCCGGGGCGGCGCCGCGGCGGGTAGAAGAACGGCATGGAACTCCCCTGGGCACCGGGCGGTGCCGGACTCTGGTGCGACCTCTACGAGCTCACGATGGCCGCCGCCTACCTGGAGCACGGCGTCACCGGCGAGGCCGTGTTCAGCCTCTACGTCCGGGATCTGCCACCCGACCGCGGCTACCTGGTGGCCGCCGGGGTCGACGACGCGGTCGACGCCATCGTCGACCTCGGCTTCACCGCCGACGACCGGGCCGCGCTCCACGAGCTGGGGTTCGCGCCCGACGCCGTCGACCGGCTCGCGGGGTTGCGGTTCACCGGCGACGTGTGGGCCGTCCCCGAGGGCCGGATCGTGACCGCCGGCGAGCCGATCCTCGAGGTCACCGCCCCCATCGCCGAGGCCCAGCTGGCCGAGACGCTGGCGCTCAACCAGATCACCTACCAGACCACGATCGCCACCAAGCTGGCCCGCTGCCGGGTCGCGGCCCAGGGCCGGATCGAGGTGGTCGACTTCGCGTTCCGCCGGGCCCACGGCGTCGAGGCGGCGCTCGCCGTCGCCCGGCTGTCGGGACTGGTGGGGCTGGCCGGCACCAGCAACGTGCCCGCCGCGCTCCACCACGGGCTTCGGGCCGTGGGCACGATGGCCCACTCGTACATCGAGGCGTTCCCGTCCGAGGTGGAGGCGTTCCGCACCTACGCCCGCAGCTTCCCCGACCGGTCGACGTTCCTCGTCGACACCTACGACACGCCCGCCGGCGTCGACCACGCCATCGAGGTCGTCAAGGAGCTGGGCCTGCGCCAGGGGGTCGCCGTGCGGATCGACAGCGGCGACCTGGCGGCGCTGGCCCGCGACGCCCGGGCCCGCCTCGACGCGGCCGGGCTGCCGGAGGTCCGCATCCTGGTGAGCGGCGGGCTCGACGAGCACGCGCTGGCGGCGCTGGTGGCGGAGGGGGCGCCGATCGACGCGGTCGGGGTCGGCACCACGGTGGGCGTGGCGGCCGACGCGCCCGCCATCGAGAGCGTGTACAAGCTGGTCCGGTACGAGGGCCGGCCGGTGCGGAAGCGGTCGCCCGGCAAGGCCACGGTCCCGGGGGCCAAGCAGGTGTGGCGATCACCCGGCGCCGACGAGGACGTGGTGACCGAGCGTGACGAGCCGCCGCCGGTGGAGGGGGCGCAGGCGCTCCTGGCCCCGGTGGTCGTGGGCGGCCGCCGGGTCGCGCCCCGGCCGAGCCTCGACGAGGGGCGCCGGTGGCTCGAAGCCGACCTGGCCGCCCTGCCGCCGGCCGCCCTGGCGCTGCGGGACCCGACCCCGCTCGCCGCCCGCTTCTCCCCCACCCTCCAGGCCCTGGTGGCGGAGGCCGACGCCACCCACGGGCCCGAACCGACCGGGGTGGCGCCGGCGGGCTGAGCGCCGGCCGCGGGCACTCGCGGGGCGGTGCGGCGGTGGTGCCGGCGGTACCGGCGCGATCGACGGGCCGGGGTGACGCGGGCCCGTCGATCGGCGGTGGCCGGTGCGTGTGTGGCCGGGTCCGTCAGCCGGCGATGGCCCGGGCCTTGGCGTTGTGGCGGACGTCGGACCAGTCCCGGTCCTGGCAGATGCCGCAGGTGGGGCCGAAGAGCTCGTCGCGGGCCTGCGGGTCGTCCATGAGCCAGTACCGGAACCAGGCGGTGGTGATGCCGCGGAACACGCCGCCGTCGATCACCGGCTCGAAGTGGTTGGCGTCCCGTGCCTCGGCGTAGACGGCGGGCACGTGATCGGCCACCAGGTACCGGGGCAGGACGAGGAGCCACGGCTGCACGATGTCGTCGTCCTCGCCGGCCAGCAGGAGGACGGGCCCGTGGAGGGCGGCCATGATCCCCTGCGGGCCGGGCTGGATGGGCACGGTCGTGTCGACCCGGGGGTCGGCGCCCGCGGCGATCGCCCCGCCACCGCCCTGGGAGTGGCCGGTGGCACCGATGCGGCTGGTGTCGACCTTGCCGTGGTAGACGCTGCCGGGCCGGCCGTTCTCGCCGGCGAGCCAGGTGGCGCCGGCGAGCATCTCCCGGCCGGAGCCGGCCCAGCTGGTGTTGGCGGCGGTGACGATGAAGCCGTGGGAGGCCCAGTGCCGGAGCAGGCCGTCGTAGATGGCCGGCCAGGCGAAGGTGCCGTTGCCCCACAGG
>DATCLV010000229.1:0-3948 GCA_036563745.1 Acidimicrobiales bacterium
TCCCGGGCCCGCTGGGCGTCGAAGCGGGCGGCCATGAACACCGGGCTGCGCTGCGCGTAGAAGTCGAGCACCTCGGGGGCGTCGGGGGTGAGCAGGAAGCCGTTCTCGACGGCCCACTCCCCCACCTCGTCGCCGCCGCCCTTCAGCACGGTGATGTCGAGGGCGTCGATCTGGGTCTCGAGCACGACCTCGACGCCGGCGCTCTCGTCGGCGGCGGCCGCGGCCACGGCGCCGTCGGCCTCGGACACCGGGGGCTGCACCTCCAGGACCAGGCGCTGGAGCGTCCAGTCGCCGCCCCGCACCACCTCGGTGGGCACGTCGGGCAGCGGGATGATCGACCCGACCTCCTCGCCCTCGCCGGTGAACTCGAAGCCGGTCACGTACCGCTCGACACCGTCGCTGTACGCGGCCAGCGTCGTGGTCTTCACCAGCTGGATGGTGCCGTTCTCGCCGACCAGACCGCCGCACGCACCCGCCGGCGGGGCGCCCACCAGCAGCACCACGGGCACCGCCACCGTCGCCGCGGCCGCCGCCGCAGCGGCCAGCACCCGTTTCGGGGCGCGCTGAACCAGGCCACCTCGCATCGCCGTTCCTCCATCACATCGGGGGTTTTCAGCGGGTAGGACGGCGGGCGGGTACGTTGCGGTTCCCACATGGTCCAGCATCCGGCGACCGATGCCCGCGGCGTGCTCTACCGGGGCGGCCACGTCCTCACGGTCGACCCCCGGCAACCCGAGGCCGAGGCCCTCGCGACGAGGGCCGGCCGGATCGTCGCCGTGGGCCGGGAGGCCGACTGCCGGCGCGCCCTCGGGCTCCCCGAGCTCGACGGCGACGACCCGGGCGCCGGCGGGACCAGTGGCGCCGGCGGTCCCGGCGGTCCCGGCGGGCCGCTCAGGGCGACCGCCGACGGCGCCGGACCCGTGGTGGTCGACCTGGGCGGCCGCACGCTCCTGCCGGGCTTCGTCGACGCGCACCTGCAGCCCATCGGGATGTGCCTGTACGCCTACCACCTGGACCTCAGCGAGGCGACGAGCATCAGCGACGTCCTCGACGCCCTGTCCGACCAGGCGCACCGCACCCCGCCCGGCGAGTTCGTGGTGGGTGTGCGGATCGACGCCGAGCAGCTGGCCGAGCGGCGGCTGCCCCACATCGCCGAGCTCGACGCCGTGGGCGGCGGCCGGGCCGTCGTGCTGCTGGACCGCGACGGCCACACGTCGATGGGCAACACGGTGGCGCTGGCGGTCGCCGGCATCCGGGGCGGTCGGGAGGACCCGCCGGGCGGCGCCTTCGAGCGCGACGAGCGGGGCCGGCTCACCGGCGTGTGCCGCGAGACCGCCACCCGCATCCTGCTGAGCAGCGTGCCGCTCCCCGGCCTCGACGCCCTGCGGTCGGTGGCCCCCGAGGTGTTCCGGAGCCTGGCGGCCCAGGGCATCACGTCGATCTCGTCGGTGCTCCAGACCGACGCCGAGGGCCCGGGCGGCTCGGCCGGCGAGCTGGAGAGCGTCGGCATGATGATCTTCGTCGAGGACCTGTCCCTCGGGAACCACGCCGTGCTGGGCGGCCAGCCGGCCCGGGCGATCGACGCCCGCACGTCGTCGTCGCTCCACGACCCGGCCATGAACCGGGTGGTGGGCGGCGTGAAGCTCTACCTCGACGGCACGCTCGCCGGCCGCAGCGCCGCCCTCCACCGCCCCTACGCCGACCGGCCCGACGAGGACGGCTGGCTGGTGCTCGACCCCGCGGTCGCCGCGGCGCGCATGGAGGCCGCCCACCTGGCCGGCCTGCAGGTGTGCGTCCACGCGGTGGGCGACGCCGCGGTCGAGGTGGCGCTCGACCTGTTCGCCGACCTGGCCGCCCGCTACCCCGACACGTCGGGTACGAGCCCCCGCCACCGCATCGCCCACGCCTCCGTGGTCGACACCCCGACCGCCGAGCGCTTCGCCGAGCTGGGGGTGGTCGCCGTGGTGCAGCCGCTGTCGCTGCGGAGCCAGGCCGGGTGGCTCGCCGACCGGTTGGGCGACGACCGGCTCCCCTGCGCCTACCCGTTCCGCCGCCTGCGGGACGCGGGTGTGGTGCTGGCCGGCTCGTCGCACGCACCGGCCGAGGCGCCCGACGTGCTGGCGGGGATCACCGCCGCCGTGACCCGCCACGGGGTGGCGCCCGAGCAGGCGCTGACCACGGCCGAGGCGATCGAGATGTACACGGCCGGCGGCGCGGCCGCCCAGCAGCGCGACCACGAGGCCGGCCGCCTGGTCGAGGGGTTCCGTGCCGACCTGGTGGTGCTGTCGTCGGACCCGCTGACCACGCCGCCGGAGAAGATCGCCGACCTGGACGTCGGGCTCACGGTGGTGGGCGGCCGGGTGGTGCACAGCGACGTGCACCTGCCGGCGGGCTGACGCCCACCCGCCGGCCACGGCACGCCCGGGACGCAGGGCCCGGTTCGGGCCCAGGAGCTCGGGGACGCCCCCGAGCGGTCAGTCGACCTTGAAGGTGATCGCCAGGTTGACCCGGTACTCGGTCACCTGGTTGTCGGTCACCAGGACCTTCTGCTCCTTGACCCACGCACCCTCGATGCCGTGGATCGTCTCCGACGCCCGGGCGATGCCCATGGTGATGGCGTCCTCGAACCCCTTGCTCGACGACGCGCTGATCTCGATGACCTTGGCGATGGACATCCGGCCACTCCTCTGTGTCGGGTCGGGCCCGCCCCCGGGGAGTCAACCGAATCCCGGGCGGGATCGCAACCATCCGTGCCACCGTCGCCACGATCGGTCGCCGGTCCCGGGGTGGTGTCCGGGTGCAGCGGGCGGCGACCGACCGTGGCGCCGGGGGTGGGGACCAGCGGTGGTCAGGCCCCGGTGCGAGCTCGGGAACGGCAGCCAGGGCGGGGGCCCACCGGATCCATCGGACACGCCCTAGGAGCCGGACGGGAGCGTCCCGAGGGTCACCTCGACCGACCGCTCGTCGCCGTCCCGGACGAGGTGGACGGTGACCTCGTCGCCCGGGTCGTGGGCGCGGATGGCGGCGGTGAAGGAGGCGACGTCGTCGACCCGGGTGTCGTCGACGGCGGTGACCAGGTCGCCCTCCTCCAGGGCACCGGCGGCGGGGCCGTCGTCGACGACCTCGACCAGCACGACCCCCTCCTCGGTGTCGGCGCTCGCCACGCCCAGGTAGGCGTGGGTCGCCTCGCCGCCCTCGATGAGCTGCTCGGCGATGTCCCGGGCCTCGTCGATGGGGATCGCGAAGCCGAGGCCGATGCTGCCGCCGCCCTGGCCGGACGCGGGCTGGGCGAGGGAGGCGTTGGCGGTGTTGATGCCGACCACCTCGCCGTCCGCGTCGACGAGCGCGCCCCCGGAGTTGCCGGGGTTGATGGCGGCGTCGGTCTGGATGGCGCTGACCACGGCGGCGGGGCCGGTGGGGTCCTCGCCCAGGGTGATGGCCCGGCCGACGGCGCTGACGATGCCGGCGGTCACGGAGCCGTCGAGGCCGAGCGGGCTGCCGACGGCCAGCACGCTCTCCCCCACCTGGAGGTCGGCGCTGCTGCCGAAGGTGGCGGGCGTGAGGTCGTCCCGGCCCTCGACCCGGATCACGGCCAGGTCGCTGGCCGGGTCGCGGCCCTCGATGGTGGCCTCGGCGGTCGACCCGTCGGGCAGCCGGACCTCCAGCTCGCCCCGGCGCCCGGCGGCCAGCGCCACCACGTGGTCGTTGGTGAGGACCAGCCCGTCGCTGCTGATGACCACACCGGAGCCGGAGCCCTCCGTGCGCGCGCTGGTGGCGGTGATCGACACGACGCTGGGCAGGACCGCGGCGGCCGCCCGGGCGAGGGGCTCGTCGGCGTCGACGCGGGCGACGGGGTCGGCGCTGCTCCCGGTGTCGCCGGTGTCGTCGGCCGGGGTGTCGAGCGAGGTGCGGGCCGGGCCCGAGCCGTCGCCGTCGTCGTCGAGGGCG
>DATCLV010000655.1:0-2036 GCA_036563745.1 Acidimicrobiales bacterium
CCGGCCGACGCGGTCCGCCCGCCGGAGGGGGACGGCGGGCGGACCGGTGGGGGTGGGCTGGATGGAGGGCCGCTACTCGACGATGACCGCGGTGACCATCCCGAACATCCCGGTCTCCCGCTCGACGTGCGGGAGGATGTGGCAGTGCCACACCCAGGTGCCAGGCTCGTCGAGCTGCACCAGCACGCTGTAGCGCTCACCCGGGGCCACGTTGACGGTGTCGGCCACGTACGGGTGGTCGATCGGGTAGCCGTCCTTCGCCACCACGATCTGGTCGAACTGGTGCAGGTGCATCGGGTGGATCTGGGTCCCCTCGTTGAAGTAGTGGATCAGGACCCAGTCACCGGTCTTCGCCGTGACCGGCTCGGTCGCCGGGAAGCTCTTGCCGTTGAGCGAGTAGCCGATCACCCCGGCGTCGTTGAGGACCATGGGGATCTCCTGGCTGATCTGCAGGTCGGCCGGGATGACCTCGTCGCTGACAGTGCCCGTTGGGAGCCGGACGTCGCCGACCATCACGGTGCCGAGGAGTCCGTTGGGCACCTGCATCTGGCCGTGGTGGTGGGCGTGGTACATCGCCACGGCCGGTTCGTCGGTGGTGAACTCGTAGGTGAAGCTCTCGCCCGGCTCGATCAGCTCCTGGGTGATCGGGGCGACGCCGTCCATGCTGTTGGGCACGTTGATGCCGTGGAGGTGCAGGTCGGTGCCCATCGGCAGCTCGTTGTGCAGGACGATCTCGACCTTGTCGCCCACCTCCAGCTGGATCTGCGGGCCCGGGACCATGCCGTTGTAGGTCCAGGCGTCGACGACCTCGCCGGGGGCGACCTCCCACTCGGTGACCGCGGCGGTCAGCTGGAAGCGCTTGGTCCCGTCCGGCAGGACCTCGGGCTCGAGGACCTGGTTGCCGCGCCCCTCGGTCTCGGCCGGGAACTCGTTGATCGAGGCCTCCATCGCCTCGTCGAGGCGCTGGTAGTCCGCCTCGGTCATGCCGCCGTGGTTGGCGTGCTCCCCGCCGCCGCCGCCGCCGTCGCCCTCGTCACCGCCGCCGGCGGCGAGCCCGCTCGTGCCGGCGCCGCCGATGGTGAGGGTGCCGGTCATCCCGGCGTCGGAGTGCCCGGGGACGGTGCACAGCAGGTCGTAGGTGCCGGGCGCCAGCGACGAGAGGTCGAGGGTCGCCGAGCCGCCGGCGGCGATCTCGCCGGTGGTGATGTCGGTGCCCTGGACGGTGAGGTCGTGGGGCGTCGAGCCGGTGTTGTTGACGGTCACGCTCCCGCCCTCCGCCACGGTGACGGAGGCCGGGCTGATGGCGAACTCGCTGAGCTCCACGACGCTCGTGGTGCCGCCGGCCGCGGCGTCGTCGCCGGCACCGTCACGGTTGAAGACCAGGGCGGCGACGGCGAACACCAGCGCCAGCACCGCGGCGACGATCGCCGCCGCGCCCACCGGGAACGGCGGCGAGGGCGACGGCGGCGACGGGTCGGGTGGGGAGGGTGGCGGCTGCTCCGCCGGGGTCGCGGAAGGGTGCTCGGTGACGGTCATGGACCGATGCTCCGATCTGCACGGCCCTTCCCGGCAGGGCCTCCCGTCGTCTCGTCATGGGACCTTGGTCCCATTCGTGCCTGCTGAAGTGACCTCTGTCACGCAGGTCATCTCTTGGAGCGATGGGTCGCGTCGACCCGAGACGCGGCGGTGTCCGGTGGGTGGGAGTTGGCGGAGCTCCCACCCACCGGGCTTTCCGGCTCCGCCGCCCGGAGGAAGGGCGGGCGGAGCCCGGGGGTCACGGCGACGGGGACGAGGGGGACGACGACGGCGCCGACAACGCGGCGTCGGGTTCGTCGCCGCCCATGTCGAGCCGGAACGGCGGGTACTCGTCGCGCATGAGGACGGCGTAGGCGGTGACCCGCCAGGCCCAGCGGTGCATGCCCATCACGAAGTCGAAGATCGAGGTGGGGTAGCGCCGGCCGATGGCCAGGTGCACGCCGGCGACCAGCGCCAGGAAGCCGACCAGGCCGCCGAGGCCCAGCCGGGGACCGCCGAGG
>DATCLV010000657.1:0-2816 GCA_036563745.1 Acidimicrobiales bacterium
CGCACCTGCTTTGGGTGCAGGAGGCCGGGGGTTCAAATCCCCCCTCCCCGACCAACACACCGACCCACCACCAGCCCGAAGGGCGTGCCGCTGCCCGCCCACCCCGGCCGGGGTGGCCGAGGCAGTTGCGGCGGCCGCGGCGGGCAGGTCAGGTCGTCAGGTGGGGTGGGCGGTCGGGGGCGTCGTCGGGTTCCCCGAAGGGGCCGGCGATGGCGATGGCGACGAGGCCGGCCGCCCCCACCACGAGCCCCGGCCGGAGGATCTCGGCGTCCGTTCCCGGCGGCCAGGCCGCCGCGGCCACCGACAGCGCCGCGCCCACGACGACCGCGAGCCGCCACCACCTTCCCCCCGAGAGGACGTAGGCGGCGAGCACCGTCAGCACCGCGGGGTGGAAGACAGCGGCCCATGAGACGGAGAAGTTTTCGACGTCGGGGACCCGCCCACTGCGGGTGTAGGCACGGCCCCACACGAACCCGACCGTCTGCCCCACGCGCACCAGGTCGAGGATCGCCACCGCGCCGAGCCACATGCCGGCCGAGACCAGGCGCATCAGGTTCCGATGCCGAGAATCGCCCACATCGGGCGACAGTACCGCCCACTCCGCCCAGGCGGACCGCGGCCCGGATCAGGTGGCGGTGACGCCGCCGAGGGGGCTGGGGAGGCGCTCGGCGAAGTCGAGGAGACCGACCCAGGTGGGGCGCACGACGATGCGGGCCTGCACCGTGCCGGGCTGGTCCATCGCGGCGAGCAGGCCGGCGGCGCCCTCGTCGCCCAGGTACCGCCGGGCGGACGTGCGGTACTCCGGCGCCAGGCCCTCGACCTCGTCGATCTCTGCCCGGCCCCGGATCGTGAGCGAGCGGGGCGGGAAGCTCTCCGTGTCGATGGTGAGGGCGACCGCCGGGTTGGCCCGCAGCGCCCGGAGCCGGGCGGCGGGGTGACGGACGCCGGCGGCGGGCCCGGTGACGTAGGTGGCCATCACGATCTCGGTGCCGTTCCACTCGAACCAGGTGGGCACCACCCGGGGCGTGCCGTCGGGGGCCACGTAGGCCAGGCGGGCGGGGATCGACGACGCCAGCAGCTCCCGGGCGGCGTCGGTGTGGAGCAGCCGCAGGTCACCCTGGGGGATGGTGGCCGCGGGGCCGGTGGCCGCGGGGTCGGTGGCCGCGGGGTCGATGGTGTCGGTGTCGGTGGGGTTCGTGGCGTTGGCGGGGTTCTGCATGGCGCTCTCCGTTCGTGCTCTCGTGCGTCCAGTGAGTTCCCTCAGGGAACCTGCTACGGTGTAGCACAGATCGTTCCCTAAGGGAACTCACGAGTTCGGAGACGGCATGCAGCGCACACGGTTCGGCGACATGACCTGCTCGATCGCCCGCACCCTCGACGTGATCGGGGAGCCCTGGTCGCCGCTGATCCTGCGGGACGTCTGGGTGGGCATCGACCGGTTCGACCGGATCCAGGCCGACCTCGGGATCTCGCGGAAGGTCCTCACGCAGCGCCTGAAGTGGCTCGTCGAGACCGGCGTGCTGGAGCGCCGCCAGTACGACGCCCACCCGCCGCGCTACGAGTACGCGCTCACCGACAAGGGGACCGAGCTCGTCGACCTCCTGATGGTCATGGCCGCCTGGGGCGACCGCTGGGCCGACGACGGCAACGGGCCGCCCGTCCTGCTCCGGCACCGGGCGTGCGGCGAGGTCAGCCGGGTCGACCTGCGCTGCGCCCACTGTGCGGCGCCGATGCACGCCGGCGACGTCGACGTCCTGCCCGGGCCCGGCGCCGCGTCCTGAGCCGGCGACCGGGCCCGGGCCGGGACGTCGTGGCCCGCCGATCGCCGGGGTCAGGCCTCGGGGAGCGGGGCGTGGGCGTCGGGGCCGAACAGGACGGTGGGGTCGCCGGCGGACCAGACGTTGCGGATGACCATGCGGCGCACGACCCAGCGGCCGTCGTCGTCGCCCGCGCTGCCGCCGTCCCGGACCAGGTCGACGTCGTAGGTGTTCTTGAGCAGCAGGTGCCGGGCGGGGTCGTCCCGGCGGACGTGCTGGGCCTCGACCAGGGCGCTGAGCGTCGCCCGGTCGCCGTCGAGGGTCACCCGCGGGTTGGTGACGGTGTGGGTGGTGCGGAGCGGGGCGAGCGTCGCCAGGATCCCGGCGATGACGTCCCGCCCCTGCATGACCGGGATGTCGCCGCCGAAGCGCTCGGCCGGCTCGGTGAAGTCGAGCTCGGCGTCGAGGGCGAAGGCCGACAGGAACAGCGTCTCGTCGCGGCGGTCCTGCCCGGCGCCGAACCGGTAGAGGGCGTCGACGACCTCGCGCTCGTCGCGCAGGCGGCGCACCTCGGCGGTGAGGTCGAGGGCGTCGGGGCCGGTCGCGTCGGTGCTGGTGGCGGGAGTGGTGAGGGTCACGGAATGCCTCCGGTCGTGGTGGGTGTTGCCCGGGAGGCGACCGTAAGGGGTGTCATCAATGGCAAGGTCAACGTGAAAGCCGCCACACCGCTGCGGATCGGGGAGCTCGCCCAGCTCACGGGGGTGAGCCGCCGGGCGCTGCGCCACTACGAGCGCCAGGGCCTCCTGCCCGCACGCCGGGGCGACAACGGCTACCGCCACTTCGACCGGGACGCGGTGGCGCGGGTCGGGGCGATCCGGGAGCTGCTCGCCATGGGGCTCCCGACCCGGCTCGTGCGCGAGGTCCTGCCCTGCGTCCTCGACGCCGACCCGGCCCGGCTGCGCTGCCCGGAGCTGCGCTCGATCCTCCACGACGAGCTCGCCCGCCTCGACGCCCGGGCCGCCGAGATCGACGACGCCCGCCGCCGCATCGAGACCCTCC
>DATCLV010000661.1:0-4469 GCA_036563745.1 Acidimicrobiales bacterium
GGACCGGCCGGACGACCCCGGCGGGCGGCGGCGCTGGCGCTGGCCCTGGTGGTCGGCGCGGCCGGCGCGGCTGCGTGCTCGTCGGGCGGCGACGACGAGGAGGAGCGCGGGGCCGACGAGCCCGCAGAGGGGGAGGAGAGCACCGTGAGGACGCGACCCGACGGTCCCGCCGCCACGTTCGGCGGGCCGCTGGAGGGTGGCAACGGCATCTGGCTGGCGAGCGCCGGCAGCGGGCCGGCGCTGGAGGACGTCGGCTACGAGGAGGCCGAGTACACGGCCAGCGGCACGGCCGTGTCGTACACGTCCGAGGGTGAGCTGCCGGCCGACGGCACCTACGAGCTGACCCTCGGCGACGAGGCCGAGTTCACCACCCGCATCGTGGTGCGCCGGCCCTCGGACCCCGCCGACGCGAACGGCACGGTGGTCATGGAGTGGCTGAACGTCAGCTCCGGCGCCGACGCCAACCCGGACTACACCTACCTGGCTGCCGAGCTGGTGCGGAGCGGCACCACCTGGGTCGGGGTGTCGGCCCAGCGGATCGGGGTCGAGGGCGGCGACGTGGCCGTGGCCGTGCCCGGCAGCGAGGGCCTGGGGCTCGGCCAGGGTCTCCGCAACCAGGACCCCGAGCGCTACGGCGACCTCACCCACCCCGGGGACGCGTTCGCCTACGACATCTTCACCCAGGTCGGGCGGGGTCTCCTGGCGCCCGGGGACCCCGATCCGCTGGGCGGCATCGAGGTCGAGCGGCTGCTGGCGGTCGGCGAGTCGCAGTCCGGCTTCACGCTCACCACCTACGTCAACGGCGTGCAGCCGCTCACCCAGCTGTTCGACGGCTTCCTGATCCACAGCCGCGGCGGGGCGGCGGCGCCGCTCGGCGAGCCCGGCAAGGGCATCGGCATCAGCGACGCCATCTTCGGCACCCCAACCACCATCCGCACCGACGGCGACGCCCCGGTGATCGTGGTCCAGACCGAGACCGACCTGCTCGGCGTCCTCGGCTACCTGCCCGCCCGCCAGGACGACACCGAGAGGTTCCGCCTGTGGGAGATCGCCGGCACCGCCCACGCCGACCGGTTCCAGGTCGGCCCGGTGGAGGACATGCTCGGCTGCTCGCAGCCCATCAACCGGGGCCAGCAGGTGTACGTGGTGCGGGCCGCGCTGCGGGCCCTCGACCGGTGGGTCGCCGACGGCACCCCGGCCCCGGAGGCCCCCAGGCTCGACGTCGACGAGAGCGGCGGCGCACCGGCGTTCGTCCTCGACGACAACGGCATGGCCACCGGGGGCATCCGCACGCCGATGGTGGAGGCCCCGCTCGACACGCTCACCGGGGCGGCACCCGAGGGCTCGTCGGTGATCTGCCTGCTCATGGGGGCGACCACCCCGCTGCCGGCGGAGCGGCTGGCCGAGCTGTACCCGTCGGTCGACGACTACACCGAGCGGTACGAGGCGGCGACCGACGCCATGATCGAGGCGGGGTTCGCCGTGCCCGAGGACCGGGAGGAGATCCTCGCCGACGCCGATCCCGACCGCCTCGCCGCCGCGCTGGGCGGGGCGTAGGCGGGATCGGGCCCGTGCGGCGCGGCGGGAGGAGCTGAGGACGGTACGGCGGCTGGTTCGGGGGTCGTCGGCGGCGTAGCTGTCGGCGCCGTCGGCGGCCCCCTCCGGCGGTCGGTCAGTCCTCGCTGTCGTTGCTGTCGTTGCCGGTCCCGCCCGCCTCGGCGGGATCGTCGGCGGCGCCGAACAGGGCGGTGACGACGTCCCGGGCCGCCGGTGGGGCGTGGACCTCGAGGGCCGTGCCCCGGCCGTCGATCACCAGGTCGAAGGCGAAGAACCGGCAGCAGCCCTGCTCGGCGGCGGCGAGACGGGTGAGCTCGGCGAGGTCGGCGTCGGGCGCGAGCTCCAGGCGCAGCCCGTCGGGGAGCGGCCGGCGGGCGACGACCATGGTGGCGAGGACGGCGTGCCACTCGTCGATCCGGTCGGCCGTCTCGCCGGCGCCGAGCGTGCAGGCGATCGGGACGGCGTCGGGGTCGGGCGTGGCGGTGCCGGTCGCCGCGGGGTCGGGTTTCGCGAGCAGCGGCACGGCGACGGGGCCGCCGGGCGTGGCCGGCCCGGCGTCGCCGGCGTGCTCGGCGTCGTCGGTCGTCGCCGGCGGCGCCGTCGTGCACGGGCAGTCGTCGGAGCAGGGGCCGGGGGTGTCGGCGGTGAGCGCCGCCGCGGTCCGTTGCAGGTCGGCGGCGAAGGCGGTGAGGGTGGCGATGCGCTCGTGGGTCGTGCGGATCCGGTCCTCGACGGCGGTGCGCAGCCGGGCCTGGACGGTCGCGCAGGCGCCCCCGTCCCACGCCTCGGCCAGCTCGGCGATCTCGCTGAGCCGGCAGCCCAGCTCCTTCGCCCGGGCGATGAACCGGAGGCGGCCCAGGGTCGCCTCGTCGTAGACCCGATAGCCGGCCGGGGTGCGGCCGGCCGGGCGCACGAGCCCGATGTCCTCGTAGTACCGCAGCGTGGCCGGGGTGAAGCCCGAGCGTCTGGCCACCTCGGCGATGCGGAGCGACGTGCCCATGCCCTGCACGGTAAGCCTTCGAGTCGACTCGAAGGTCAAGGGCCCGGCGCCGGGCGGGAAGAACTTTTCGGCGGGGTGTCGATCGGGACGTCGCTCGTTCGTGTAGGGAGTGTCCGGCGTCGATGCCGGGCCCGAACCGAGGAGCACACCATGACCGTGTACCTGCTGTCCGTTCACATCACCGAGGGGCAGGACACCTACGCCACCCCCGAGGAGGAGCGGCAGGCCTACGCCGACACCGACGCGCTCGGCAGGAAGATGATCGACGAGGGCGTCTGGGTCTTCGGTGGCGGCCTCCACCCCGTCGAGACCGCCACCGTCGTCGACGCCACGAAGGGCCAGGACGTGCTCGTCACCGACGGCCCGTTCGCCGAGGCCAAGGAGCACATCGCCGGGTTCTGGGTGATCAAGGCCGCCGATCTCGACGAGGCCATGCGCTGGGCGCAGGAGGCCAGCGCCGCCTGCCGGGCGCCCGTCGAGGTCCGGCCGTTCGAGGACGACACCCCGGCGTGACCGGGGAGGCGCCCCGGGGCGCAGGCGGCCCGGGCGGCCCTGGCCGCCCTGGCGGCATCGGCCCGGCCGACATCGAGCGCGTCTTCCGCGCCGAGTCCGGCCGGGCGGTCGCCAGCCTCGTCCGCCACCTCGGCAGCATCGATCTCGCCGAGGAAGCGGTCCAGGACGCCTTCGTCGCCGCGCTCCGGCGCTGGCCCGAGACCGGGCTGCCGCCCAGCCCTGCCGGCTGGATCATCACCACCGCCCGCAACCGGGCGATCGACCACATCCGCCGGGAGTCGACCCGCGACGACCGGCAGACCGAGGCCGTGCGCCGCCAGACCGCCGACGCGGCCGACGCCTCGGACGCCGACGATCCCCCCGAGGAGGTGGGGCCCGTGGCCGACGACCAGCTCCGACTCATCTTCACCTGCTGCCACCCGTCCATCGCCCCGCCGGCCCAGGTGGCGCTCACGCTCCGGCTCGTCGCCGGCCTGCAGACCCCCGAGATCGCCAGGGCGTTCCTCGTCCCCGAGGCGACGATGGCCCAGCGGCTCGTGCGGGCCAAGAACAAGATCCGCAACGCCAACATCCCCTACCGGGTGCCCTCCGACGCCGAGCTGCCCGACCGGCTGCGGCCCGTGCTGGCCGTCGTCTACCTCGTGTTCAACGAGGGGTACGTGGCCACCTCCGGTGACGACCTGGTGCGCACCGAGCTGTGCGGCGAGGCGATCCGTCTGGCCCGCCTGCTGGTGGAGCTCATGCCCGACGAGGGCGAGGCGTGGGGGCTGCTGGCGCTGCTGCTGCTCACCGAGGCCCGGCGGCCCGCCCGCGTCGCCCCCGGCGGTCGGCTCGTCCGGCTCGCCGACCAGGACCGCGGCCGCTGGGACCGGGAGCTGATCGCCGAGGGGCAGGCGATCGTCCGGTCGCTGCTGCGTCGCAACCAGTCGGGTCCCTACCAGGTTCAAGCGGCCATCGCCGCCGTGCACAGCGCCGCCGCCACCGCCGAGGCGACCGACTGGGGGCAGATCGTCGCCTTGTACGACCAGCTGATGGCGTTGGCGCCGACCCCGGTGACCGGGCTGAACCGGGCCATCGCCGTGGGGGAGCGGGACGGGCCGGCGGCCGGGTTGGCGGCGCTCGACGCCCTGGCGTCGGCGCTCGACGGCTACCACCTGTTGCACGCCGCCCGGGGCGAGGCGCTTCTGCGGCTCGACCGGCCCGCCGAGGCCGTGGCGGCGTTCGACCGGGCGCTCTCGCTGGTCACCAACGCCGCCGAGCGGTCGTTCCTCCGGGCGCGGCGGGAGGCGGCGGCCGAGGCCGCCGGGGGTGCCGGGGGTGCCGGGCGTACCAGGGGTCAGGGGGCGCGGTAGGAGGCCTGGGCGCCGGGGCGGGTGACGCTGGCGGCGGCGCAGGTGCA
>DATCLV010000671.1:0-4911 GCA_036563745.1 Acidimicrobiales bacterium
CCGACGTCGTGGTGCCGTTCCTCGGCGAGGTGCCCACCACCGTCCACGTGGCGGCGACGCCGGACGGGGCGGTCGAGCTCCGGTTCGTGCCGCTCGACCTGGTGGAGCTGCCGCCGGTCCGCATCGACGTGCCCGCGCCGACGCGGGTGACGGCGGCAACGGTCACGCCGGGCGGCGTCGACATCGAGGCCAGCGTCGAGGGCACCATCCCCCGCGACGAGTTCACCTGCGACGTGTGACGGGGCCCGACCGGGCCCGACCGCCCGGTCGGACGACCGCCGGCCCGGGCCCCGGCCCGGCGGTCCCGCTCAGCGGGCGTGCAGGCGCACCGGCAGGTGCTTGATGCCGCCCACGAAGTTCGAGCGGAGGCGGTCCGGGGCGCCGAGCTGCTCGACCCGCGCCACCCGGGCGATCAGCTCCTCGAACAGCACCCGGATCTCCAGGCGGGCCAGCTGCGCCCCGAGGCAGAAGTGGGGCCCACCGCCCCCGAAGGCGATGTGGGGGTTCGGGTCGCGGCCGATGTCGAACGCGAACGGCTCCGGGAACACCTCCTCGTCCCGGTTGGCGGAGATGTACCAGAGGCTGATCTTGTCGCCGGCCTTGATGGTCACGTCGCGCAGCGTCACGTCCCGCACGGCGTTGCGGCGGAAGTAGAGCACCGGCGACGCCCACCGCAGGATCTCCTCGACCGCCGTGCCCATCATCCCGTCGGGGTCGGCGACGAGCCGGTCCCACTGGACGGGGTGCTCGAGGAAGGCGTTCATGCCGTGGGCGATGGCGTTGCGGGTGGTCTCGTTGCCGGCCACCGACAGCAGCATGAAGAACAGGTTGAAGTCGAGCTCGGAGAGGCTGTCGCCGTCGACCTCGGCGTTGAGCAGCGTGGTGACGATGTCGTCCCGGGGCTCGGCCCGCCGCTGGTCGGCGAGCTTCTGGGCGTAGGTGAACATCTCCACGCTCGCCTCGGTGACCAGCGACTGGTCGACCTGGTACTCCGGGTCCTCGGAGCCGACGAGCCGGTTGCTCCACTCGAACAGCTTGTGGCGGTCCTCGCGGGGGACGCCGAGCAGCTCGGCGATCACCTCCAGCGGCAGCTCGGCGGCGATGTCGACGACGAAGTCGCAGTCGCCCTTGGCCATCGCCTCGTCGAGGATCCGCGCCGTGAGCTCCCGGACGTGCTCCTCCAGCGCCCCGATCATCCGGGGCGTGAACCCCCGGTTCACCAGCTTCCGGTAGCGGGTGTGGTCGGGCGGGTCCATGTAGAGCATCATCTGCCCGATCGCCTCGGTCCCGGGCGCCGCCTCGGTGGGCCCCTCCAGCCCGACGACGCCGCCGTACCGCTGGGCCGACGAGAACGAGGCCGCGTCCCGGTTGCAGGCGGTGACGTCGGCCAGCTTGGTGATCACCCAGAAGCCGGGGCCGCCGGGCTCCTCGTGCCAGTGGACAGGCCGGTTGTTCCGGAGCCAGGTGAACCACTCGTGGGGGATCCCCTGGGTGAAGCGGTCGCGGTCGAGCAGGTCGATCTCGTCGATGGTCACCACGGCTGGCCATCCTCCACGTCGGTCGGCGCTCGGCGCTCGGCGGTCCTGTTGTCTGGAACCTGTTCTAGTCGCCCCCACGCCGTCCCGCTCCCGCCACCGGCCGACCAGGCGAAGCGGGGGCTGGACCGGTGGGGTTCAATGGGGGCGGATCCGACCGGGGGGTGGACCATGAGGCGACGGAGCGGGGCGGGGGCGCGGGCGCGGCTGGCGGCGGTGGCCCTGCTGGTGGCGACGGCGGCGGGGTGCTGGCTGCAGACCGGGTTCGGCCCGGCCCGCCGGGCGCACAACGACCTGGAGACCGAGGTGACGGCGGCGACGGTCGGCGAGCTCGTGCCGCGCTGGACGGCGACGGTGGGCGAACGGCCCCTCGAGCCGATCGTCGACCGGGGCCGGGTGTTCGTGCCCCACGACGGCGGGCTCACCGCCCTGGCGCTCGGCTCGGGCACCGAGCTGTGGTCCGGCTGCTGCCGCGGTGGGCCGGCGATCGTGGACGGGCAGGTGCGCGTGACGGCGCCCGACGTCGACGGCTGCCGGAGCTGGTCGATCGACCCCGCCACGGGGGCCGCCACCGACCGGGGCCCGCTCGGGCCCCCGTTGCAGGGGTTCCCCGGCGGCTGCGGCACCGAGGCCCTGCTGGCGGTGGGCTCGCGGGTGGTCGCCCCGTGGACGGTGCTGGTCGGCCCGGCGCCGGGCGGCTCGCCGGGGCCGTGCATCCGGCTCCAGAGCTGGTGGCTGGTGGGGCCGGGCCTCACGATGGTCGACGACGCGGCGCCCGGCGGGGGCTGGGAGGTCGACCGGACCCAGGGCGTCTGCACCTTCGGCGACACCCCGCCGCCGGTGCCCACGTTCGGGCCGATCAGCTCCGACGGCACGTCGGTGCTCGTCCCGCAGGGCCCGACGGTGGAGGCGCTGCCGCTCGACTGCCCCGGCGGGGGCTGCCCGGTGACCTGGAGCGTCGACCTCGGCGCCCCCGTCGTCGGACCGCCGGTGGTGTTGGCCGGTGGCGACGTGGCCGTGGCCACCGCCGACGGGCACGTGGCGGTGGTCGACGCGGCGAGCCACCAGGTCGCCTGGACGGCGGATGTCGGGGCGCCGCTCGACCACCCGCCGGCCGCCACGCCCGGCACGATCGTCGCCGCCGGCACCGACGGCACGGTCGCCGCCTTCCCGGCCGCCGGCTGCGGGGCGCCGACCTGCGCCCCGGCGTGGACCGGCACGCTGCCGGCCCCGGCGGGCGCCCGGCCGTCGATCGGTGGCGACGTCGTCTACGTGGGCGGCGCCGACGGCACCCTCACCGCCCTGCCGGCGACCGGCTGCGGGGCCGCGACCTGCGCCCCGCTCTGGACCGCCACGACCCCGGCGGCGATCACCGGCGCGCCGGTCGTCACCGCCGGCCTGGTCATCGTCGGCTCCGCCGACGGCACCGTCTCCGCCTTCGGCCTGCCGACCTGAGCAGCGAGACGAGCCCGCCCGCGAACCGGGGGAGCCGGCTCCCCCGTTCGGGGGCAGCTTCGGCGTTCCCCCGGGGACCGCCGCGCGTAGTCTCGGTGTCCGTGGGTGAGGAGGCGTGCTGGTTCTGTGGCGCGGCGGCGCGGCCCGGCGACCGGATGGAGGTGGGCCTGCACCGCGACGTCGAGCTCCGCCACTACATCGTGGTCGCCAGCGAGCGGTGGAGCCGCCTCGACGTGGCGGTCCCCCGCTGCCGCCGCTGCCGGGCGGGGCACACCGGCGAGTTGGTGCTGCTGACGTTCGGGATCCCGTCGTTCCTGTGGGGCGCCGGGCTCGTGATCGACGGGGCCTCCGGTTTCGCGGGCGCCACGCTCGACGCCTGGCGGGTCGTGCAGGCGGTCCTCTTCTCGCTGCCGCTCGTCGCCTACTTCGTGCTGCGGTGGAAGCTGCCCCGACCCCGTCGCCACGTCCGCCGGCACCCGGAGGTGGCGGCCCTGCTGGCCGACGGCTGGAAGTACGGCAAGGCCCCGCTCCACGCCTTCGACCGGCGCATCTTCGGGTGACCCCGCTCCCCCGAGCCCTTCTCCCCTAGCCCTTCAGGGCGCCGGAGGCGAGACCGCTCACGATCTGGCGCTCGGCGATCACGTAGAAGACCAGGGCCGGCACCATGGACAGCGACGTGAAGGCCAGGACCCGGGCCGTGTCGGACGAGTACTGGGTGGAGAAGTTGGTGACGCCGAGCGGGAGCGTCCACATCTTCGGGTCGTTGAGCACCACCAGCGGGAGCACGAAGGCGTTCCAGCTTGCGACGATCACCAGCACCGACACCGTCGCCAGCACCGGCCGCGACATCGGCAGGGCGATCCGCCAGAAGAACCCGAACGGCCCGCAGCCGTCGATGGCGGCCGCCTCCTCCAGCTCGACCGGGATCGCCCGGAAGAACGGCCGCAGCACGATGATCGACATCGGCAGGGCGAAGGCCGCCTGGGGCAGCGCCACGCCCAGCGGGCTGTTGAGGAGGTCGACGCTCCGCAGCGTGATGAAGAGCGGCAGGATCGCGACGGTCAGCGGGAACAGCAGCCCCAGCGTGAACAGCGTGTACACCGCCTCCCGCCCCCGGAACGACAGCCGGGCCAGCGCGAACGCCGCGAGCGAGCCGCCCGGGACCACCACGCCCATCGTGATCGCCGCCACCACCACGCTGTTGCGCAGCTGCTGCCAGAACGTGTCGGAGGCGAGGATCTCCCGGTAGTTGTCGAACACCCACGGGTCGGGCAGGCCGACGGGCCGGTCGGCGATCTGCCCGGTCGTCCGGAAGCCGCCGAGCACGGCGTAGGCGACGGGCACGACCACGAGGAGCCCCACGCCGATCGCGATCGCGTAGATCGCGCCCCGCCGCACCCCCCGACCGGCGACCCCGGCGACGCCGCTGACCGTGCCCGCCACGTCAGGTCCCCACCGAGGTCAGGGCGCCGGCGAGGTCGCGGCGCAACACGAACCGCTGGTAGGCGAGGGCGACGACGAACGAGATCAGGAAGCCGATCACCGCCACCGCGCTCCCGTAGCCGAGCTGCTTGCGCTCGAAGCCGTACTGGAGCATGTAGGTCGACGTGGTGTGCGACGCCCCGACCGGGCCGCCACCGGTCAGCACCCACACGAGGTCGAACAGCTGCAGCGACCCGATGATCGACAGGAACACCGAGATCCGCAGCGTCGGGCCGAGCAGCGGCAGCGTCACGTAGCGGAACGCCTGGAACGGGGTGGCCCCGTCGAGCGCGGCCGCCTCCCCCAGCTCGGTCGGAATCCCCTGGAGCCCGGCCAGGTAGAGGATCATGTGGAAGCCGAAGTACTTCCAGGAGACGACCACGAACACCGTGTAGAGCACGACGTTGCGGTCGGCGAGCCACAGCTGGGTGAGCCCATC
>DATCLV010000673.1:0-25139 GCA_036563745.1 Acidimicrobiales bacterium
GCCCTCTACGCCGGCATCTACTACTGGTGGCCGAAGTTCACCGGGCGCATGCTCGACGAGACGTGGGGCATCGTGCACTTCGTGATGGGCCTCGTCGGGTTCCACCTCACGTTCTTCGTCCAGCACATCCTGGGCCTCGAGGGCATGCCCCGCCGGGTGGCCGACTACCTGCCCGAGGACGGCTTCACCGCCCTCAACCGGGTGTCGTCGGTGGGGGCGGCGCTGCTGGCGCTGTCGACGCTGCCGTTCCTGTGGAACGTGTGGCGGACGTCGAAGGGCCGCCTGGGCCGGCCGGCGGGCGACAACCCGTGGGAGGGGCACACGCTGGAGTGGGCGACCTCGTCGCCGCCCCCGCCGCACAACTTCGAGGGCCCGCTCCCCGAGATCCGCTCGAACCGCCCGGTCTGGGACGCCACCCATGCCTGAGCCGACCGACCCCGTGGGCCGTGATCCCGTCGATCCCGCCGACGCAGCCGATGCTGCGGGCCCCGTCGAGCCTGCCGACGCTGCCGAGCCTCCCGACGCGACCGGCGCCGGTCCGGCTCCCTCGCCACCGGACGACTCCACCGTCGTCGACGTGGCACCCGGCGAGGTGGCGGCGGCCGGCGTCGTGCCCGAGGACGTGACGCCGGGCGACCAGGGGTCGGCGCCCAACGTCAAGGCCGAGCACGGCGGGCCCCGGGTCCCCGACCGGACGGTCGCGTGGCGGATCTTCGCCGGCATCGGTGCCTTCGTCGTCTTCCTGGCGATCCTGTACTGGTTCGCGTCCTACGAGGACGCCGGGTCGGTCCTGCTGCTCCTCGCCGCGGTGCTGTCGCTGTGGTTCGGCGCCTACCTGTGGTTGCAGCAGCGCCGCCCCGACCGGGCGGCCGACGCCAGCCAGGTGGACGAGCCGGCCGGCGCCGGGGTGTCGGAGGCGCTGTACCTGCCGCACGCCAGCGTCTGGCCGCTGGTGATCGGCGTCGGCGCGGCCAGCGTCGCCAACGGGCTGGTGCTCGGCACCTGGGTGATCGTGCCGGGGCTGGCGGCCCTGGCGCTGGGGATCGGTGGCTTCGTCCGCCAGTCGCGCCGCCGCGACTGAGATCCATCTGACCGGTTCCTGACGTCGCGACGGCGGTGGCCGCGACCCCGCTGACCAGGGCGGGGGACGTCCCACGGCGTCGCCCGCGCGCGGGGACCCGGGTGCGGGGAGCATCCGGGGGACCTGCAAGGCGCACCGTCGGCGCATGTCGACGGTCTTCGATCTCCTGGAGCGGGAGTGGTGCTCGCTCGCTCGTGACACGGGCGCCGCCCGTCGCCTGGCCGACGTGTGCCGGGTCGCCGGGGGTGCCGCCACGCTGGCCGACGTCGTCGCCTACGTGCGGGGCGCCGACGCCGAGACGGCCGACCGGGTGCTGGTCGCGCTGGTGCGGCGGGCGGTCACCGGCGACGCCCTGGCCGCCCGGGTGCTGCTGCAGCTCCTCCTCCCCGGGACCCGCAACCTGGCCCGCCGGTGGTGGGCGCTGGGCGACCCGGACGAGCGGGCGGCGGCCGCCGTCGCCGCCGTGTACCACCGGATCTGCCACTACCCGCTGGAGCGGCGGCCGGCGAAGGTGGCGGTGAACGTCCTGATGGACGCGGCGCGGGAGCTGCGCCGCAGCGTCGCCCGGGCGTCGACCGCCGTGTGCACCCCGGCCGCCGAGCCGCCGGAGGACCGCCGGGACCGTGAGCCGCCGGTGCACGCCGCCCGGGAGCTGGCCGAGGTCCTGGTCGACGCGGTCGCCGACGGTCGCATCTCCGCCGCCGATGCGCGGCTGATCGCCGAGTCGCGGATCGCCGGCACCCGGGTCGAGAGCCTCGCCGCCCGGCAGGGTGTCAGCACCCGGACCCTGTGGGCCCGGCGGCAGCGGGCCGAGGCCGCGCTCGCCCGGACCCGGACCCGGGCCCGCACGGCCTGACGGGCCGCCCGCCCCGCTCCGAACCTCCCCGTTCCGAACCGGCCCCCGAGACGGGGAGCCGGCTCCCCGTCTCGGGGGCCGGTTCGATGTCGCCGGGGGTCACGCCGGCCGTCAGGCCAAGGTCGTGAACTCGGTCTCCTGCCGGTTCCGGCGGCAGAGGTAGCTGTGCCAGACGAGGCGGGCGGCGACGGCCCGGACCGGGCGCCAGCGCTCCCCCAGCGCCTCGAGCTCCTGGGGTGACGGCACTTCGGGGTGCCCGAGCACCTCGGCCACGCCGACCTGGAGGGCCCGGTCGCCGACCGGCCACATGTCGGGGCGGCCGAGGGCGCTGAGGAGGTAGACGTCGGCGGTCCACGGCCCGATGCCGGTGAGGGCCAGGAGCCGGTCGCGGGCCTCGCTGTCGGGCAGCGTCGCCAGGGCGCCCAGGTCGAGGCGGCCCTCGGTCACCGCCTCGGCGAGCAGCCGCACGTACCGCTGCTTCTGGCGGGTGAGCCCGACCCGGCCCAGCTCGTCGCCGGTCACGGACAGCAGTCCCTCGGGGGTCACCGCACCGCCCAGGAGGTCGGCCATCCGGTCGAAGACCGCCTTCGCCGACGCCAGCGACACCTGCTGCTCGACGACCAGCAGGGCGAGGGTGGCGAACGTCGCCGGCCGCCGCCAGAAGGCGGGCAGCCCGTAGGTGGCGACGACCGCGCCCAGCGCCGGATCGGACGCCGCGAGCTCCCCGGCGAACGCCCGGAACGACGTCTCGTCCAACGGCTGCAGGGGGTCCGGCCCGCTCGTCCCGTTCGTCACGCCGCTGTTCTACCGGCCCCGGCCGGGCCAGAGGGACTCCGGTCCGGCCCCTACCGGTCCCCGGCGCGGCTCCGGCCCCGGCCCCGGCTCCGGCCCCGGCGTGAGGCAGGTCACCGTTACTGGCCGCGGATGCCGCGGATCATCGCGGTGCGGTCGTCCCGGCCGAAGACGAGGTTGTCGTCCGGGTCGAGGTACAGCCACCAGCTGCGGGGCTGCCCCTGGACGACGACGTCGGAGATCGTCACCGTCTCCCCCGCCAGCCGCCACCGGCCCATCGGCTCGACCGTGCCGCCCTCCCGCAGCGTGAGCCGCACGTCGCCGGTCTGGCGGGCCGGGTCCTCCTCGGGGTACCCGTGCAGGTGCCAGTCGCCGACGACGTCGTCCTCGTCGAGCGTGGTGGGCTCGAAGCCGGCGTCGGGCGACAGCGGCCACCCGTCGGGCCCCCAGATCAGCGGCCGCAGCAGGAGCGTGGACCGCCCGCCCTCGTCGCGGTCGTAGTAGTGGTGGGCGAGGAGCAGGTCGTCGCCGTTGTCGATGATCGACCCGTGGCCGGGCCCGATCACGTTCCCGTACGAGCCGGTCACGGTCGTGCCGCCGTTGGCGGTCATGGGCGTGCCGGCGGCGTCGAGGTAGGGGCCGGTGAGCTCCGCCGACCGCCCGACGTGGATCGAGTAGTGGGAGTCGACGCCCCGGCAGCACGTCCCGAACGACACGAACAGGTACCAGTGGTCGTCGTGGTGGACGATGTCGGCGGCCTCGACGCCCAGGAAGAACGGGTCCCGACGGGCGATGTTCACCGGCTGGGAGCCGGGGGCGAGCTTGCCGGTGGCGGGGTCGAGGGGCTGGAGCAGGATCCCCTGCCCGAACGATCCCCACGCCAGCCAGCGGCGGCCGTCCTCGTCGGTGACGGCGTCGGGGTCGATGGCCATGGTGGGGCTGCCGGGGCCGGAGGCGATGACCGGCCCCCGGTCGACCCACTCGTAGTCGTCCGATCCGGGGTCGAGCGTCGTGTTGGTGGCGTGGCCGATCACGGCCTTGCTGGTGCCCATCACCCCGATCGACCAGTAGAGGTGCCACACGCCGTCGTGGTGGGAGAGGTCGGGCGCCCACCCGGCGATCTCGCCCTGCGGCAGGTCGGGGACCTGCTCCCGCACCCAGGGCGGGAGGCCGTCGGGGAACACGGAGCCGATCGTCTCCCAGTGCGACAGGTCCGACGACCGCCGGATCGGGATGCCCCAACCGGTCGAGTAGATGTACCAGGTGTCGCCGTCCTTGACGATGGCCGGGTCGTGGACGCTGCGGATGTCGCCGGTGAGCTTCTCCGGCACGGCGACGGTGTCGCTGGCGATCGCCCGCCAGACGGTGAAGACGACGATCGCCACGATCACGATGAGCAGCAGGTTCGGCTGCCCCGTGGCGCCACCCGTGCCCGTGCCGCCGCCTGACCGCTTCGCCCCACCCGACGCCTTCACCTTCGACGCCCCTCGCCGCCCCGTCGCCCCCGGTGCCCTCCGGAACCTGGTGGTCGCCCTGCTCGCTACGCCCCCCACGCGTGAGGCGTACCCCAGGATCCCCCGCCCCAGCCCCGCCGACCACCCGAACCACCCCGGCCCGACGGCCGTTGGCGGAGGTCCGCTGGTATTTTCGGACCATGGGCGCGACGGGCAACACCGAGCGGGACAACACCGAGCGGGACAACACCGAGTGGCGTGAGGTCGAGACGTTCGCCTGGACCGAGGGCGACGGGCCGGGACGGCCGCCCGGCGGGCCGAACCGGCTGCTGACGACGGTCGTCGGCGGCGGCCTGGCGGCGGCGTTCACCGCCATGATCGCCACCGACACGCTGTGCCCGGAGCACCGGGCCTGGGTCATGACGCTGGCGACCCTGGCGCTCGCGGCCACGGTGACCGCGGCGGTGGGGCTCCTGCGCGGGTGGGCGATCGCCGGCCCGCTCGCCCTGGTGGCGACGGTGTCGGGCATGGCGATCGGGATGATCGACGCGGTCCACGACGTCCAGCGGGGCCGGGCGATCACCGCCACGTTCGCCGCGCTGACGGCCGGCGCGCTGGTCCTGCTGGGCCGGCAGGTCGCGCTGCTCCGCTGGGAGCGCCAGGTCCGGCGGGGTCTCCCGACCGGTGCCGCGGCCGCTGCCGGCGAGGCGTCGGCCGACGACGCGACGGCCGACGAGACGACCACCGTCCCGCCGGGGGCCGACGCGACGAGCCCGGCCGACGCCGACGCCGGCACCGCCGGTGCCCGTCGCCACGCTCCCTCCACCTCGTGAGGCGGCGGCCGGCACCTCGCCGGCCGTCAGGCGCTACCTCACCCGCCCCCTGTGGTGGGCGCTGGCGACCGCCGTGCTCGCCGGCCTGCTCGTGCTCGGCGAGACCTCCGACGCGCGCCGGTTCGACCGGATCCTCGACCACGGCACCCACCTGACCGCGACCGTCGCGGACGACTACGACGGCGGCAGCACCGTCACCCTGGCCTACGACCACCCGGAGCTGGGTCGCATCGCCGACGCCGAGGCGTACCGCCGGCGGGTGGACCCGCCGCGGGCGGGCGCCGAGGTGGAGATCGCCGTCGGCGCCGCCGACCCGTACGACGTCGTCCTCGTCGGCGACCGCTTCCCGGCCCAGGCGGTCCCCACCGGGCTGGCGCTCGTCCTCGTCCCGCTCGGCGTGACGCTCCTGCGGTGGCTGGACGTGCGCCGGAGCCGCCGGCTCGCGGCCGGGGCCGACCGGTCGTTCGTGCTGCTCGGGGCGGTGGACCGGCCCCGCAGCCGCCTCGACATCGACATCGCCCGCCGTCTCGCCCGCCGCCGGCCGGCGAGGCTCCACCTGTTCCCGCTCGACGCGGCGACCGGCGACCCGCCGCTCTGCACGGTCCGGCTCCTCACGACGGCCGGCCTCCCGGTGGGCGGACCGCCGGTGCGGGTGGAGGTGAAGGGGTCGCCCCGCCCGTTCGGCCGGGTGGTCGCCCGGGTCGACGGGCGGGTGCTGCTGCCGAGGGGCCGCGCCCTCGGCTGGTCGGATCGGCACGTGGGGCTCCCGAGCGCCGACACCCGCCCGCCGGCGCCGTGGACGCCGCCGCACGTCGTCCCGTGGCGCTCACCCGTGCCGGCGCTGGTCGTGGCCGTGCTCGTCGGGGTGGTGGCCACCGGGGTGACGCTGCGGAACTGGCGGGCGGCCGAGGACGTGCAGGACCACGGCATCCCGGTCGTCGCCACCATCGCCGGCAACGACGGCGGCACGACGCTCGAGGTCACCTACCGGTTGCCGGGTGCAGCGGAGCAGATCGAGGGTCGGGCACCGGTCGACTTCCCGGAGGACTGGAAGGTCGGCCGCCGCTACCCCGCCCACGTCGACCCGTCGAACCCGACCCGCGCCCGCCTCGACGCCTCCCCCTACGACCCCTGGCTCCCCCTCACCTTCGCCTGGCTCCCCGCCGCCGCCCTGCTCCCTTGGTGGCTCCGCACCCGCCGTTGAACCCGGGCGGCACCCTTGCTCGTCTCGACTCGCTCGCTTCCGCTCTTCAGCCCGGCTCGGGGACGCCGAACAGGTCGAGGACGATGGCCTCCGGCTTGGTGGTCGCTGTCCCGTCCCGCCCGAGCCCGGGCGCGGCGGTGGCCGCCCCCGGGAGGGCGGCCACCGTCAGCAACAGACCCGGTGGGTCGAGATCAGCCGGTGAAGTCCGGCGGGGTGACGACCGGGGTGGCCGGCGGCGGGGTGTCCACCGGCGGCGTGTCCTCGGGCGTCGTGGTCGGCGGGACCTCGTCACCACCCACGGTCAGCTCGGCCACGTACACGTGGAAGATGCAGTCGACGTGCCAGGTCGGCACGGCGGGGGCGCTGTAGGAGATGTTGGCCGCCTTGAAGCCGCCCTGGACCGCGTCCTGGCTGTGGTCGCGGCCGACACACTTCCGCAGCTCCTCCTCGTGGATCTCGTTGCGGCACTCGGCGCCGTAGTAGTAGGTGCCGGGCTCGCTCGGCGCGGTGAGCGTCGTGCTCCACGAGTAGTCGTCTTCCATGTCGACCGAGGGCAGCACCTCGACGATGTTGCCCTCGGCGTCGAGCTGGTAGATGCCGACGTCGCCGGGCGCGGCGGTCTCGTCCTTCGGGTCGTCGGCCTCCTTGCCCGAGCAGGGGTCGACCGAGCTGAAGGTGACCTCGGCACCGGGCTCGGCCGGGTTCGGCTCGAGCGAGGCCTCCAGGTAGTTGTACTGGGGGCCACCCTGGGCCGAACCGGTGGGCGCCATGGCGACCGACCCGATGCCGGCTGCGACCAACAGGCCGGCACCGACCAACGTTCGCTTCATATGAGACTCCGCTTCGCTCCGCGCCAAGGCCTCGATGCCCCAGCGCTCCATCTCCCTAGCAAAGGCCCTGTGTCTAGCACCTGAACGCGGGCGAGTGGTAGATCGCAAAGGGACTGCAACACGACGCCGAAAGCGGCGCGACCACCACGCGTGGCGACGGGTCGGACCGCTTTCTGGCCCCTGCCCGGATCGTTAGCATGGCCCGCCGTGATCAACACCGGGCGGACCCGATTCATGACACGCGTGGGTGCGGTCTTCGCTGTCGCCCTGCTCCTCGGCGCATGTGGCGGCGGGGGCGGAGACGACGAGGAAGCCGACGGCGACGCGCCCACCGAGACCACCGAACCCGCCGTGCCCGAGGGCACGAGCTACTACGCCGAGGCGACGATCGCCGAGGTCCCGATCTACGACTCGGAGGACGCCACCGAGCCGACGCAGTCGCTGGCCAACCCCACCGAGCGCGGCGTGCCGCTCGTGTTCCTGGTGGACGGCCTCGAGACCGACGGCGAGCGCATCCCGGTCCACCTGCCCGTGAAGCCGAACGGCTCGAAGGGCTGGGTCGACGCCGCCGACGTGAAGCTGACGGCCAACCCCTACTCCATCGAGGTGCGGCTCGCCGAGCACAACCTCAAGGTGAAGAAGGGCACCGAGGTGATCATCGACACCTCCGTCGGCCTGGGCGCCGCCGGCGCCGAGACCCCGGTCGGGACCTACTTCATCAAGGAGCTCCTGCAGAACCCGAACCCGGACGACGTCTACGGGCCCTACGCCTACGGCATCTCGGCGTTCACCGAGAACCCCGAGGTCGCCGACCAGTTCGGTGGCGACGGCGTCATCGGCGTGCACGGCACGAACGACCCGTCGTCGATCGGCCAGAACGTCAGCCACGGCTGCATCCGGCTGCCGAACGACGTGATCACCGAGATGGCGAACATGTTGCCGCTCGGGACACCGATCGAGATCCTGGCCTAGCCGGCCCTCTCCGGACCTCGAGACGCTCGATCAGGGCCTCAGCGCTCGTCGCTGGGGCCCTGTGGCGTTCCCGGGTCCCTTCCCCGGGAAGCGGGGCTTCGGCAGCCCCCTCGCCCCGTCTCGGAGGGCCTCGTAGGCCCAGGGACGGGCCCCGGGCCTACGCCTCGGCGTCGGCGGGGGTGGAGCGGCGGGCGGTGCCGTGGCGGAGGCGGGCGGGGATCTCCCGCCACGTGACCCGCGACGCCGTCGGCACCCCGTCCCGCGCCGACAGCTCCTTGCAGAGCCGGTAGGTGAACCAGCCCGACACGATCGGGAGGAGGATCACGGCGAACCGGAACGTCCACAGGACGGCGTTCACCGACAGCCCGAACGTCTGCGCCAGCACGTCGGACGCCCCGCCGAGGAAGCACACGAGGTAGAACGCCAGGCAGGCGACGCCCAGCGCCGTGCGCACCGGGCGCTGGCGGGGTCGGTCGACCAGGTGGTGGACGGCATCGTCGCCCGTGACCCGGGCCTCGAGGAACGGCCAGGCGTACAGGGCCGTGAAGGTCAGGCCGGCCAGCAGCACGCCGGGGAAGAACGGGTTGGGGATCTCGAACCCGAACGCCCGGACCTCCCAGCCCGGCATGATCCGCAGCGCCCCGTCGAGCCAGCCCATGTACCAGTCGGGCTGGCTGGCCGCCGACACCTCGGCCGGGTCGAACGGCCCGTAGATCCAGATCGGGTTGATCTGGAACACCCCGCCGAGGAACGCCACCACCGCGGTCACGAGGAAGAACAGCCCCAGCGCCTTGGCCGCGTAGGTCGGCCACATGCGGGTGCCGACCACGTTGTCCTCGGTGCGGCCGGGCCCGGGGAACTGGGTGTGCTTCTGGCGGACGAGGATCGCCAGGTGGGCGGTGAGCAGCACGGTGATCGCCGCCGGGATGAGCAGGATGTGGATGACGTAGAGCCGCTCGATGATGTCGGGCCCGGGGAACTCGCCGCCGAACAGCAGCGACGCGATCCACGTCCCCACCAGCGGGATCGACAGCGTGATCGAGTACGCGATGCGCAGACCGGTGCCCGACAGCTGGTCGTCGAGCAGCGAGTAGCCGGCGAACCCGTTGAACATGGCGAGGATCAGCAGGGTCACGCCGATCATCCAGTTGATCTCCCGGGGCCGGCGGAACGCCCCGGTGAAGAACACCCGGCCCAGGTGCACGACGATGGCGGCCAGGAACAGCAGCGCCGCCCAGTGGTGCATCTGGCGCATGACGAGCCCGGCCCGCACGTCGAAGCTGAGCTCCAGCGCCGAGCGGTAGGCCTCGGTCATCTCGACGCCCTGCAGCGCCTCGTAGCTGCCCCGGTAGACGGTCTCGTTGGCGCTGGGATCGAAGAAGAACGTGAGGTAGACGCCGGTGAGCAGCAGGATCACGAAGCAGTAGAGCGCCAGCTCACCGATCATGAACGACCAGTGGTCGGGGAACACCTTGTTGAGGACGGTCCGGGCGAACTGGGCCGTGCCCAGGCGGTCGTCGATCCACCTCGCCACCCGGCGGCTCAGCACGGCGCCCCCACCTCCCGTGCACCCGGGCAAATTGCGTCGATCCGGCCGCACATAGCGGCCCCAGGAACGCAATGTGCCTCGGGGGCGGTCATCGGCCGCGGTCCCAGAAGCCGGGGCCGACCGGGTCGGAGAAGTCGGCGGTGGCGACGATGTACCCGTCGTCGTCGAGGCCCAGCGGCAGCTGCGGCAGCGACCGGGCGGCCGGGCCGAACACGGGCCGGGCGCCGTCGAGGACGTCGAAGGTCGACTGGTGGCACGGGCACAGCAGCAACCCCTTTTCGGCCTGGTACAGGCCGACCGGGCACCCCACGTGGGTGCACAGCTTCGAGTAGGCGACGATGCCGTGGACGGTCCAGCGCTCCCGCCCGGGTCGGGGCCGGAACGGCTGGTCCCGGTGGGTCCGGATGAGCAGGGTGGGCGCGTCGGCGGCGCCGACGTGGCCGTCGGGCCACACGGTGACGACCCCGCCCGGCGCCAGGTCGGAGGGCTTCAGCGGCTCGCCGTCCTCCCGCACCAGCCGGACCCCGTCGGCGAACGCGGTGCCCTTCAGGCCCCGGCCCGCCCGGGGACCGAGCGACCGGATGGGGAACAGCAGGGCGCCCCCGAACGCCGCCAGCGCCCCGGTCGCCGACGCCAGCAGCAGGCGCCGGCTGCGCAGCGACGAGCCGCCGGCCTCGAGGTCGGCGGTGAAGGCGGCCACCTCGGCTTCGGTCGACGCCAGGTCCTCCCGGTCCTCGGCGACCTCCTCGCCGGGCATGAAGTGCTTGGCCCACAGGATGATGCCGACGCCGATGCCCCCGGTCACGACGGCCAGGAGCACCCCTTCGACCTGGGTGTTGCCGCCCTGCCAGTAGGTGACGGCCAGCCCCAGGGCGGCGAGCATGGACACGAGGAAGCAGAGGGCGGCGCCCCGCTCGACCCGCTCGCCGGCGCGGGGGTCGAGGGGCTCGAGCGGCTCGGCCGCCGGCGGCCCCGAGGCCGACCCCTTGGGCGCCGGCGGGTCGTCCACCCCGATCGCCGACGCCTCGGCGCTCGGTGACCCGGCAGCCGGCGACGCGGGCTCGGCCGCAGACGGCTCGGCCGACTCCGGCGGCTCGGGCGGCTCGGGCGGCTCAGCCACGGTCCTCCTCCCCCTCGACCACCGGTCGCTCCACCGGGTTGCGGGTGCCGATCCAGTACACGAACCCCACCATCGCCCCCATGCCGATGAGCCACGCCACGAAGCCCTCGGGGATCGGGCCCGTCCGGCCGATGGGGAGGCCGCCGGGGTCCTCGGGGTCCTGCAGGTAGCGCACGTAGCCGGCGAGGGCGTCGAGCTGCTCCTCGGTGATCGTGTCGGGCCCGAACACCGGCATCTCGCCCGGCCCGATCCGCACCGCCGCACCCACCTGGGCGGGCGTGGATTCGGCCAGCCGGGGTGCGGCGTCGCCGTAGGACAGGGCGCCGCCGCTGCCCGAGGCGCTGTGGCACGCCTGGCAGTTGGCCCGGAAGACCACCCCGCCCGCGGCCAGGTCGGCGCCGTCGACGTCGACGTCGGGCAGCTCCGGCCCGTCGCCCAGGGAGGCGACGTAGGCCACCAGCGCGTCGATCTGCTCGGGCGAGTAGGCGGGGTCCTTGCGCCGGGGCTGGTCGCCGGGGTTGGCCAGCGGCATGCGCCCGGTCGTCAGGTAGTAGTAGGCGCCCGCCTCGCCGGCGTTCTCCAGGGACGGGCCGCCGGCCTGGCCGTCGACGATCTCGATGCCCTCGCCCTCGTCGCCGTGGCAGCTGGAGCAGCCCGTGGCGTAGAGCTCCCGCCCGGTCTCGACGAGCTCGGCCTCCGACGGCTCCTCCGACTGCGCCACGGCGCGGCCGCCGCCCGCGCCCAGCAGGGTCGCCCCCACCGCCACGACGACGGGGGCCGCCACCGCCAACGCCCGGAGGGGAAGGCGGCCGGCCATCACTGCAGCAGGTAGATCGTGGCGAACATGGCGACCCAGACCACGTCGACGAAGTGCCAGTAGTAGCTGCACACCTCCACGGTCGGGGTGGCCGGCACGAGGTCGGCCCCGTCGCGGGCGCTCCGGACCATCCACGCCACGGCCCCCATGAACACGAGCCCGCCGAGGACGTGGAGCCCGTGGAAACCGGTCATCAGGTAGAAGATCGACCCGTAGGCGTGGTCGTCGATCGCGAACCCGGCCTCCGCGTACTCCAGCACCTGGTTGGTGAGGAACAGGGCGCCGAGCAGCGCCGTCACCCCCAGCCACGTGACGGCCCGGCGGCGGGCGGCGGGCCCGCCGCCGTGGCGGACGGCGTGGACCGCGAGGTGCATCGTGAAGCTCGACGCCACCAGCACCAGCGTCGCCACCCCGGTCCGGGCGACCGCCAGCTCGACGTCGTCGGGCGGCCAGGTGGACGAGTTGATCGACCGGAGCGTGAAGTACGCCCCGAACAACCCGGCGAAGAACATCAGCTCCGACGCGAGCCACACCACGACCCCCACGCCGAGCGGCGAGAGCGCAGGCGCGGCCGGGGATCCGTCGGCCGGATCCGGGCCGGCGTCGGTGGGGCCGGGGGGCTGGGCGGTCACCACCACGGAAGGCTGTCTACCACGACGTCTCGTAGTCGACACAACACTTGCCCCCCACCGTCGCTACCGTCCTCTCGGTGCGCTGGACCGACCTGCTCACCGACTGGGGCCTCGACCCGTCGGCGCTGCTGGTGACGGTCCTGGTCGGAGGCCTGTACGCCCAGGGCGTGCGGCGGCTGGCGGCCCGTGGCCGGCGCTGGTCCCGGGCCCGCAGCGCGGCGATGGCGGGGGCGCTGGTGGCCGCGACGCTCGCCACCCAGTCGGGCGTCGGCCGGTACGAGGGCGACCGCTTCTGGGTCCACATGGTCCAGCACCTGCTGCTGGGGATGGCGGTGCCGCTGCTGGCGGTGCTGTCGGCGCCGCTGACGCTGGCGCTGCAGTCGGCCCGGCCGGGCACCCGGCGGCTCCTTCGCACGACCCTGCACGCCCCCGTGGCGCGGATGCTCACGCATCCGCTCGTGGGATGGTGCCTGTTCGGCGGTGGGCTGGTGGTCCTCTACCTCACGCCGCTGCTCGACCTGTCGGCCCGCCAGCCGCTCGTCCACCTGGCCGTCCACGCCCACGTGGTGCTGTCGGGCTGCCTGTTCCTGGCGCCGCTGGTGGGCGTCGACCCGCTGCCGACCCGGCTGCCGCACCCGGCCCGGCTGCTGGCGCTGCTGGCGGCGATCCCGTTCCACGCCGTGGTGGCGCTGGCGCTCACGTCGGCGAGCAGCCCGGTGGCGCCCGACGCCTACCCCGACCTCGACGACCAGCGGGCGGCCGCCGCCCTGTTCTGGGGCGCGGGCGAGCTGATGACGCTGGTGGCCGCGGCGGTCGTGGTGCGCCAGTGGTGGGTGGCCGAGCAGCGGGCCGCCGCCCGGGACGACCGGCGCCGCGCCGCAGGAACCCCGAGCGCCGCAGGAGCGGCGGGGACCGCGGGAGCGGAACGCCGGGGCGGCCGGGCCGATCCGAGCGACCCAGCCGCCTCCGACGCGATCAGCCCAGCTCGCTCAGGAACTGCAGCAGAGCCTCGTTGACCTCCGACGGCTTCTCCTGCTGTACCCAGTGACCGGCCCCTTCCACGAGGGTGATGCCGCGAAATTCGTCACACCACGCCTCCATGCCCTGGGGCGGGCTCATGAGCAGGACCGGGTCGGCCTTCCCGCCGAGGAACGCCGCCGGCATCGTCACGCGGGCGCCGTCGTGCTCGGCGGTCAGCGCCCAGTTGCGGTCGAGGTTCCGGTACCAGTTGATGCCGCCGGTGAAGCCGGTCTTCTCGAAGTTGGCGACGTAGACGTCGAGCTCCTCGTCGGTCAGCCACGCGGACGGCTTCTCCGGGTCGACGAGCCGGTCGACGAACCCCCGCCCGTCGCGGGCGCTGACCAGGCCGGTCAGCTCCTCCACCGGGGCCTCGGCGCTGGCGGTGTGCAGGAACCGGCGCATCGTCTTTCGGGGATCGGCGCCCAGGTCGGCGTCGGCGACGCCCGGCTCCTGGAAGTAGAGCATGTAGAACCAGGTGTCGGTGAAGAGCTGCTTGAAGATCGCCGTGGGCGGCGCCGGCGGCCGCGGCACGAAGGGCACGCTCATCCACATCGCGCCCCGCACCCGTTCGGGGGCCCGGAGGACCAGGTGCGTGAGGACCATCGCGCCCCAGTCGTGGCCGACGACGACGGCCTGCTCCTCGCCCAGGTGGTCGAGGAGGGCGAGGAGGTCGTCGGTGAGGTGGACGATGTCGTAGTCCTCGATCGCCTCGGGGCAGCTGCTGCCGCCGTAGCCCCGCTGGTCGGGGGCGACGACGTGGTAGCCGGCGGCGGCCAGGGCGGGGAGCTGGTGGCGCCACGACCAGGCCAGCTCGGGGAAGCCGTGGCACAGGAGGACGAGCGGGTCGCCGGGCTTGCCGTCCTCGAGGAGGTGCAGGTCGATGCCGTTGACGGCGACGGTGCGCTCGTTCACGACGAGGCCTCCCCGCTGTCGCCCTCGGCGGAGCCGGCGGAGGAGTCGGCGGCGGAGTCGGCGCGCTCGACCGCGGCCTTCTTCTTCTCCTTCTCCTCGTTGTGCCGCTGGAACGACGACATGATCGCCGCCCCCGCCGCCCCGATGAACTGGGGTCGGTTCTCGGCGGCCCAGTCGCGGCTGGCGGTGAGCGTGTCGGCCGTGCCCTGGAAGACCGGCATGACCTCGCGGGCGAACAGCTCGTAGGAGCGGAACTTGGCCGCCTGGTCGGCCCAGTCGGTGGCCATGATGAGGAACGCCCCGAAGCCCTTCGACTGCTCCTGCAGCCGGGCGATCTGGGCGATCGCGTCGTCCGGCGTGCCGATCACGGCGAAGCCGGTGTTGTTGAGGACCTCGGCGAGCCCGGCGCTGTCGTCGCCCTCGGGGGCGAGCGGCAGGGCGGCGACCCGGCGGAAGTAGTCGACCCACTGGGCGAGGCCGAACTCGACGTCCTTGACCGCCTGCTCCTTGGTCTCGGCGATGTGCATGGGGCCGACGAGCCGCCAGCCGTTCCGGTCGACGGTGGTGCCGAACTCGGCGGCCCGCTCCTCCATCACGCCCCAGTGGAAGCCGAGGGCGTCGAAGCCGCCGGCCGACGTGGCGCCGATCGACAGCAGCGAGCAGCCGAAGCGCCCGGCTGCCCGCGGGCCCGACGGCGACACCTGGGCGGCCACCGCCACCTCGAAGTGCGGCCGCTGGTAGGGCCGCAGCTGGAGGCGGGCGTCCCGCAGGGTGAACCAGTCGGTCTCGTAGGTGACGGGCTCCTCGCTGCGCAGCAGCAGGAGGATCGCCTCCAGCGCCTCCTCCATCATGTCCCGCTGGCGGGCGACCTCGATGCCCATCATGAAGGCGTCCGACGGCAGCGCCCCCGGGCCGACGCCCATCATGATCCGGCCCCGGGTGAGGTGGTCGAGCAGCACCATCCGGTCGGTGAGCATCAGCGGCTGGTGGTACGGCAGCGACGACACGCCGGTCCCGAACCGGATGTGCTTCGTGCGCTCGGCGGCCGTGGCGATGAACACCTCGGGCGAGGCGATGATCTCGTAGCCCGCCGAGTGGTGCTCGCCGATCCACGCCTCGTCGAAGCCCAGCTCGTCGAGGTGCACGATCAGGTCGAGGTCACGCTGGAGCGCCAGCGTGGGGTTCTGCCCCACCGGATGGAACGGGGCGAGGAAGATGCCGAACCTCATGACTCGGGCCTTTCCGTGGGATGGACGAGGATCTTCCCGTGCTCACCCGGGTTCGCCAGCGTGGCGAACGCCTGGGGCGTCGCGTCGAGGGGGACGTGGTCGGTGACCAGCTGGTCGACGCCGCGCAGCGCCGCCGCGCCGAGCCGGTCGAGCGTCGCCGCGAACTCGGTGGGCGAGTAGCCGAAGGCGAACCGCAGCTCGAGCTCCTTGGTGATGCCGAAGAAGGGCTCGATGTGGTCGGTCTCCATGCACACGCCGACCACGACGATCCGCGCCTTGGGCGGGGCGCCGTCGATGATCGCCTGCAGGACGCCGGGCGCCCCGACCGCCTCGAAGATCACCGCCTCCTTGAAGCTGCCGCCGAACATCTCGAGCCCGGCCCGCTCCATCTGGCTCGCGGGCACGCCCAGCTCGGACCACTTGCCGTAGGGCGACGTGACGGCGGGGTCGACGACCTCGTCGGCGCCGAACGCCTCGGCCAGCCGGCGGCGGCGGGGCGAGAAGTCGGCGGCCACGACCGGCCCGTGGCCCCGGGCCTTGAGCGCGGCGATCACGGCCAGGCCGACCGGCCCGCACCCGACGACCAGGCACACCTCGTCGCCGGTGAGCCGGGCGAGGCCCACGGCGTGCTCCCCGACGGCGAGCGGCTCGGTGAGCGCGGCGATGTCGGTGGGCACGTTGTCGGGCACCGGGAGCAGCAGCATCTCCTGGAGGACCATCAGCTCGCCGAGGGCGCCCGGGTAGCGGTTGGAGTAGCCGATGGCGGCCGGCCCGGTGGCGCCGAGGAGCATGGGGACGCTGCACACCCGGGTGCCGACCGGGAGCGTGCCGGCGGTGTCGGGGCCGTGCTCGACGATCTCGGCGCAGTACTCGTGGCCGAAGACGACGCCCTGCTCGGGGTCGAGGCCCGTGGGGACGCCGACGCGCTCGTTGAGCTGGACGAACTGCCGCAGGTCGGCGGCGGCGTGGAGATCGGAGCCGCAGATGCCGGTGGCCAGCGGCCGGACCAGCACGTGCCCGGAGCCCGGTTCGGGCGCCTCCACGTCGGTCACTTCGATCCCGCTCGAACGGGTCACTGCCGCACGCATCGCTTCCCCCGATCCCCGACGGCACCCACCGGCGCCCGCCCGGCTTCCATCCCCGTGCTGGAGCACGAGTATCATATGAGACGCCAGTATCAGCTTCCAAGGAGTGGGGGCTGGGGAGGAGGCCGGGGGCGTGCAGGCAGCGGATCCGAAGCTCGTGATCGCCGGTGGAGGTGTGGCCGGCCTGGCGCTGGCGCTCGCCGCCGGGCGGCAGGGCCTCCAGGTCGAGGTGGTCGAGCGCGACCCGGCACCCACGGCCGACTCGCCGGAGGCGGCGTTCGCCGCGGCCCGGCGGGGCGCCCCGCAGGTCCACCAGAGCCACGGCTTCCTCGCCCGGCTCACGCTCGTCCTGCGCGAGCGGTTCCCCGACCTGCTCGACGCCCTCATGGAGGCCGGCGCCAAGCCGCTGCCGATCGTCCGGGACCCGAGCGTGCTGCGCGACGGCGAGGAGGACCTGTCGATCCTCGCCCTGCGCCGCACCACGCTCGAATGGGTGCTGCGCCGGGCCGTCAACGCCGAGCCCGGCGTCACGGTCCGCAACGAGGCCGCCGTCGCCGGCGTCGTCGCCGAGCCGGGCGACCGGGTCCCCCACGTGACCGGCCTCCGGCTCGACACCGGCGAGGTCCTCCCGGCGGATATCGTCGCCGCCTGCACCGGCCGCCGCGGCGACGTGCCCCGGTGGCTCCACGAGGTCGGCGTCGAGGTGCCCGAGGAGGAGCACGACACCCGCTTCGTCTACCTCACCCGCTGGTACCGCCAGCTCGACCCGGCGGCCTTCGCCGAGATGCCGCCCCGCCTGGGCGCCGACCTCGGCTACCTCAAGTACCTGGCCGTCCCCTGCGACGGCGACACCTTCTCGATCACGCTGGCCGTGCGGGGCAAGGACTCCGAGCTGCGCTCGGCGCTCAGCGACCCCGACCGCTTCGAGGCCACCTGCCGCCGCCTCCCCGGCCCCGCCGAGCTGTTCGAGCTGGGCCCCCTGGAGGCGCTCGGCCCGGTGCTCCCGATGGGTGGGCTGGTCAACCGGATCCGGCGGTTCGTCGACGGCGACGGCGCCCCGCTGGTCACCGGCTTCCACGCCCTCGGCGACGCCCACACCTGCACCAACCCGCTGTACGGGCGGGGCTGCGCGCTGGCGTTCGTGCAGGCCACGCTCCTGGCCGACGCGATCGCCGCGCACCCCGGCGACCCCGACGCCCGCAGCCGCGCCTACGAGGCGGCGTCGCAGCGCGAGGTCGAGCCCTGGTACCACGCCGCGGTCCAGATGGACGCCTACCGGCCGCCGAAGCCGGACGGCGACGGCGACGGTGGCAACGGTTCCGACGGCGACGGCGGGCGCAACGGCGACGGGGCGGGCAGCGACGACGGTGACGCCGCCTCGTCGGCACCCCGGGAGAAGACCCTCACCGAGGTCTTCGCCCAGATCCTCGCCGAGGGCGAGACCGACCCGGTGATCGGCCGGGCCCTCGCCCGGCTGTTCAACCTGCTCATGCTCCCCGAGGAGCTGATGACCGACACGGAGTTCCTGGCCCGGGTGGCCCCGATCGTCGCCCGACCCATGCCCGCGACGCCGGTCGTGCCGCCCGGGCCCACCCGCGACGAGGTCCTGGCCTGACATGGGCGAGGCCGACGTGGCGTCGCTGCGGGCGCGCAAGAAGCTGCGGACCCGCGACCGGATCTTCGACGCCGCGATCGAGCTGTTCGCCGACCGCCCGTACGCCGAGGTGACCGTCGACGAGATCTGCGAGCGGGCCGAGGTCGGGCGGGCCACGTTCTTCCGCTTCTACGGGTCGAAGGCCGGGCTGCTGGGCGAGTACTCCCAGCGCCTGGCCGAGCACCTCCTCCGGCGGCTCGACGAGGCGACCGCCCGGGGCGCCACCGCCGTCGAGCGGCTGTGGGTGGTGCAGGACGAGATCGCCACCGCGTGGGACGCCAGCGGCCCCGCCACCCGCGAGATGGCCAAGGAGTGGGTGCGCAGCTCCAGCGCCTCCGACCTGTCGCAGGTGCACCCGCCCGAGCTGGTGGCGCTGGTGGCCGACATCGTCCGCGACGGGCAGGCGACCGGCGAGCTGACCACCCGCTACGAGGCCGACTTCGTGGCGTGGATCGTGCTGGCGTCCCTGTCGGCCGTCACGGCCGGCTGGCTGCACAGCGAGGGCGACGCCACCCTGGCGCAGGGCACCCGCGACGCGCTGTCGCTGCTGCTCACCGGCCTGGCGACCGACCGCCCGGCGGAGTAGCCGCGGGAGCCGGGCGGCCGTCGATCGCCGGTGGGGTGGGTGCGTGGGCGCCGGTGGAGCGGGCGGTCGCCCGCCGGTCCGGGTCAGGTGCCCTTGTAGTTGAGGACCTGGTGGAGGGTGTGCTCGACCTCCACGAGGTCGCGCTGGTCCTCCATCACCTGGTCGATGTCCTTGTAGGCCCGGGGGTCCTCGTCGAGCAGCGCCCGGGCGTTCCCGTTCCACGCCTTGCCGGCCATCGCCGCCTCCAGCCCGGCCGCGTCGAGCTCCCGGCGGGCCTTGTTCCGGGAGAGCCGACGGCCGGCGCCGTGGCTGCACGACGTGTAGGAGGCCGGGTTGCCCAGGCCCTTCACGATGTAGCTGCGGGTGCCCATCGAGCCGGGGATCACTCCCCGGTCGCCCCGGCGGGCCCGGATGGCGCCCTTGCGCGTCAGCCACACGTCGCGGCCCCCGTGGTGCTCGCGCTCGGTGTAGTTGTGGTGGCAGTTGATGCGGGAGACGACCTCGACCGGGCGACCCGTCCAGGCGGCGACCTCGGCCAGGACGGCGTCGAGCATCGCCTCGCGGTTGCCCATGGCGTAGTCCTGCGCCCAGAGCATGTCGGCGATGTAGGCCTCGAACTCCGGGGTGCCCTCGACCAGGTAGGCGAGGTCCGGGTCCTCCAGCTCGACGAGGTGGCGGGCCATGAGGCCCTTGGCGCCCTCGATGTGGATCCGGGCCAGCTCGTTGCCGATGCCCCGGCTGCCCGAGTGGAGGACCACCCAGACGACGTCGCGCTCGTCGAGGCACACCTCGACGAAGTGGTTGCCGGAGCCGAGCGTGCCGAACTGGTCGACCGCCTTCCGCCGGCGGCGGGCGACCTCGTCGGAGCAGGGCCGGTCGGGCCAGTGGGCGGCGACGGCCCGGTCGGTCGCGCCGGCCCCGGCGGTCGCGCCCGTGCGCTTCCCCGTGCGGTGGCGGTCGTGGCCCTTGCCGACGCCGGCCGGCACGGCCCGGGCGATCCGGGAGTGGAGGCCCGCGAGGTCGTCGCCGAGCGCCTCCGACGTGAACGGCAGCTCGGCGGCGATCATCCCGCAGCCGATGTCGACCCCGACGGCCGCCGGGACGATGGCACCCCGGGTCGGGATCACCGACCCGACGGTGGCGCCCAGCCCCCAGTGGGCGTCGGGCATCAGCGCGACGTGGCCGTCCACGAACGGCAGGCGCGCGGCGCGCTGCGCCTGCTCGAGCGCCTTCCGGTCGAGGTCGGTGGCCCAGGAGAGGACGTTGCCGTGCTGCGTGGGCATGGGCGCCACCATGGCACGCCCCGCCGTGGATCCACACGCAGTTCGCCCGCGCTCAACCCCGCGCGTTGTAGCGGGTCATCGCCTTGGCGATGCCCTCCTCCAGGATCATCTCGATGGCGTCGGCCGCCTCGGCGACCGCCACCTCCAGCTCGGCCTGCTCCTTCTTGCCCGGCCGGCGGAGCACGTGGTCGGCGCCCCGCTCCTTGCTGGCCGGCTTGCCGACCCCGATCCGCACCCGCAGGAAGGCGTCGGTGTGGAGATGGGCCTTGATCGACCGCAGACCGTTGTGGCCGGCCAGGCCGCCGCCCTGCTTCACCTTCACGCGGCCGGTCGGCAGGTCGAGCTCGTCGTGGACGATGACCAGCCGCTCGGGGTCGTCGATCCCGTGCCGCTTGACCAGCGGCGCGACCGCCTCGCCGGACAGGTTCATGTACGTGTGGGGGACGGCCAGCACGAGCCGCTTCTCCCCCACCCGGACCTCGGCGACGTCGGCCCGCTCCTTGGCGCGGCGGAACGTCGCACCGTGGCGTTCGGCCACCAGCCGCACCGCCTCGGCGCCCAGGTTGTGGCGGGTGCCGGCGTAGTCGCGTCCCGGGTTGGCCAGGCCGACCACGAGGAGGTCGGCCGGGGTGCCGCGCCGCTCGGCGGCGGCACCCCGGCGACCGAAGATCGCCACGGTCAGCTCTCGGCGTCGCCCTCGGCGTCGCCGCCCTCGCCGGCGTCGCCACCGGACTCGGCGTCACCCTCGCCCTCGGCGGCCTCGCCCTCGGCAGCCTCCTCACCCTCGGCGGCCTCGGCCTCGGCGGCCCGGGTCACCTGGGCGCTGACGACGGCCTGCTCGGGGTCGACGTCGGTGGTCACGCCGCGGGGCAGGGTCAGGTCGGCGACGGTCAGGGTCTGGCCGATCTCCAGCTCGGTGATGTCGAGCGAGATGTGGCCGGGGATGTCGGCCGGCTTGGCGTGCACGGTGAGCATGTGCAGCTCCTGGGCCACCACGCCCCGCTCCTGCAGCACCTTCTCGGCTTCGCCCTCGAGCTGGATCGGCACCTCGGCCACGACCGGCTTGTCGCGCTCGACCGCCAGGAAGTCGACGTGGAGGACGTCACGCCGGACCGGGTGACGCTGCACGTCCTTGACGATCGTGGGGTGCGAGTCGCCGTCGATGTCGAGCTCGATGACGGCGTTCAGGCCCTTGTCGGTGGTGAGCGCCTGGCGCAACGCCTTCCACTCGACGGCGATCGCCTTCGGCTCGATGCCCGCGCCGTACACCACTGCGGGGATCTTGCCCTGGGCCCGCAGCCGCCGGGAGGCGGCCGAGCCCTGGGTACGGCCGGTCTCGGCCTTGAGGGTGATCTCAGCCATCGGAGTCTCCTACTTCAGAGATCGCGCCGGAGCGCTATCGGTTGTCGAACTGAACCGGACCAGGTTAGTGGCGCGGTCGATCGGCCCACGAAATCCGCGGGGAAACGCGCGGCGCGACCCGGTCACCCCACCGCCGCGGCGGGGCTAACGTCGGGCGCCGGGCACGGCGGTGTGCCCTCCCACGGGAGGTGGACGATGGCAGGGGTGGCGAAGGCTGGCAGGTACCTCTTTGCCTGGGTGCTGGGCGTGGCGGCGGTGGTGGCGCCGTGGGTCGCCATCGACCAGGTGCCCATCGACGTGAACGACTGGGCGAGCATCTACGTGGCCGGCGCCGTGGGCGGTCTGGCGCTCGAGCTGATGCTGGGCCGCGGCCGGCTGGAGCTGCCCGGCCCCTCGGCGCCCGAGCCCGACGAGGGCACCGACGACGGCCGCCGGCCGTTCGGGCCGCTGATGGACCTCGGGTTCCTGGCCCGCGTGGCGTCGTCGGGCATCGCCGCGGTGGCCCTGCTGCTCGTGTACTACGCCCTGGTGGGCGAGGCCGAGACCGCCGCCGAGCTCGACGAGCTGGCGTCCGACCCGTCGACCTTCGGGTGGGCCGTGTTCCTGGGCGCGTCGTCCCCGGCGATCTGGACGCTCGCCCAGCGCCTGGTGTCGGCCCGCATCGCGGCGGCCGAGGCGATCCACACGGCCAAGCTGGAGAGCCTCCACGCGGCGCAGATGGCCGACGAGAACTCGGTGCTGTCGTCGGTGAACTCGTCGCTCCAGTCGACGATCACCGCCGCCGCGGCCGAGCTGCGGGCGGCGCAGGACATGGGCCTCGTCCCGACGCCGGGCGCCCAAGGTGCCGCGGGCGCGGGTGCCGCGGAAGCGGGCGCGGGTGCCGGCCCGGTGGCCGACGCCCTGGCCGTGGCCCCGGTGGTCGACGCCGGCGTGGTGATCGGCGACATCGAGGAGGTCGTCCGCGCCGCGGCCGAGGCGCCGCCGGGCGAGGTCGACGTGGAGGCCCTGTCGCTGGAGCTGTTCGAGAAGCTGCCCGCCCCGGTCGCCGGGCTCACCGGCCCGCCCGTCGCCGGGCCCGAGGCGCCGCTCGCGCCGGGCGGCACGGAGGGCGCGGCCGACGCCGGGTCCGACGTCGCGGTCGTCACGCCCGAGGGCGACGTCGTGGTGGTGGAGGGCATGAGCCCGCCCGGCGGGTCGGAGGGCGCGCCGGTGACACCGGCGGCGACGCCGATCGACCGGGCGCTCCAGATCCTCGAGGAAGGCGTCGCCAGCGCCTGACGGCGCCCTCCACCCGGCGCCGGAGCGCGGCGGCATCGTCGACCCCGAACCTGCCCCCGAAACGGGGAGCCGGCTCCCCGTTTTGGGGGGCAGGTTCGTCGTTCGGGGACGTCCGCCGTCGGGCGCCGGGGTGTCAGTTCAGGTTGTTGCCGTCGAAGATCTCGGACACCGAGGTGTTCTGGAACACGGCGTCGATCGCGTCGGCCACGATCGCCGCCACCGACAGCACCTCGATCTTGTCGATCTGCTTCTCCGGCGGCAGCGGCAGCGTGTCGGTGACCACCAGCTTCGTGATCACCGAGTTCTTGATGCGGTCGATGGCCGGGCCCGACAGCACGCCGTGGGTGGCGGCGGAGTAGACCGCGCTCGCCCCCCGCTCCACCAGCTGCTCGGCGGCGGCGACGATGGTGCCGGCGGTGTCGACCATGTCGTCGATCAGGACGCAGGTGCGACCCTCGACGTTGCCGACCACCTCCTTGGCCTCCACCACGTTCTTCTCGCCCTTGACCCGCCGCTTGTGCACGATGGCCAGGTCGGCGTGGAGGGCGTTGGCGTAGCGCTCGGCCACCTTCACGCGCCCGGCGTCGGGCGACACCACCACGAGGTCGTCGCCGAGCTGGGTCTGGAGGTAGTCGACCAGCACCGGCATGGCCACCAGGTGGTCGAACGGCTGGTCGTAGAAGCCCTGGATCTGCCCGGAGTGCAGGTCGACCGACATCAGCCGGTGGGCGCCCGCCGCCTCGAACATGTTGGCCACCAGCTTGGCGGTGATCGGCTCGCGGCCCTCGGCCTTCCGATCCTGGCGGCCGTAGCCGTAGAACGGCATCACCGCGGTGATGCGCCGGGCCGACGCGCGCCGGGCGGCGTCGACCATGATCAGGTGCTCCATCAGCGCGTCGTTGATCGACCCGGTGGCGCTGGCGCCGTGGCTCTGGATGATGAAGACGTCCATGCCACGGACGGACTCGCCGAACCGGCAGTGGAGCTCGCCGTTGGCGAAGTTGCCGAGGTGCGTCTCGCCCAGCTCGATGCCGAGGTGACGGGCGATGTCGCGGGCGAGCGGCTCGTTGGCCCGACCGGAGACGACGTGCAACTTCCTGTGGTCTGCCGATTCGATCACGGCTGTTCTCGCTCCCCGACCGCCTGGTCCCTACGCGTCACATGTCGGGTGCATTGTAGAACGGTCCCGTTCGAGCCCCTGGTGGGACGCGATCGCCGGGCGACAGGACCGCGTACGGGCCGACCACGGCGTTGTCGCCCACGTCGGCCGACACCCCGACCGTGCGGACGACCTTGGCCCCGTCGCCGACCCGGCAGTCGACGAGGTCGGTGTCGGGGCCGAGCTCGGCGCCGTGCTCGACGTAGGTCTGGCCCCGCAGGATCGTGCCGGGCCACAGCGTCACGTCGGTGGCGAGGACCACGTCGGCGTCGACGTAGGTGGCCGTCGGGTCGACGATGGTGACGCCCAGGTGCATCCAGCGCTCGTTGATGCGCCGCCGCAGCTCGGCCTCGGCCCGGGCCAGCTGGGCCCGGTCGTTGACGCCGTGGGTCTCGTCGGCGTCGTGGGCCTGGTGGGCGATGACCTGGTAGCCGGCGTCGGCCAGCACCTCGACGACGTCGGTGAGGTACAGCTCGCCCTGGCTGTTGTCGGGCGTGAGGCGCCGGAGGGCGGGGGCCAGCAGGCTCCGCTTGAACACGAGGATGCTGGTGTTGATCTCGTCGATCGCCCGCACCTCTTCGTCGGCGTCGCGGTGCTCGACGATGCGGCGGACCTTCCCGTCCTTGTCGCGCACGACCCTGCCATACCCGGTCGGGTCGTCGAGGCGAGCGGTGAGGACGGTGCAGGCCGCGCCCGACATGCGGTGCTCGGACACCAGCTCGGCCAGCGTGATGGGCCGCAGCAGCGGCGTGTCGCCCGGGAGGACCAGGACGTCGCCGCCGTCGTCGGCGTCGTCGAGGTCGTCGTCGGGGAGGCCGGTGAGGCCGACGGCGACGGCGTCACCGGTGCCCCGCTGGTAGTGCTGCTCGACGAACTCCAGGGGGAACGGGCCCATGTCCTCCTGGAGCTTCTTGGTGACGGCCTCGGCGCCGTGGCCCACGACGACGACCGCGCGGTCGACGTCGCAGTCGGCGAGGGCGTCGAGGACGTGACGGACGAGAGGCCGGCCGACGAGGAGGTGCAGTGGCTTCGGGCGCGCCGATCGCATGCGGGTGCCGTGGCCAGCGGCAAGCACGATCGCGGAGAGGGGCCGCGCTGTCATGACTCCGTTGTAGCGCACCAGCCCCTTCACCCGAACCACCACCCCTGCGACGACCTGACCGTTCTCCCCGCCGCGTTCCGAACCTGCCCCCGAAACGGGGAGTCGGCTCCCCGTTTCGGGGGCAGGTTCGCCACGATGCGGGCGCCGGAGGCGATGGCGGCCGTGGCCGACAGCGCCGAGGTTCGCGCCGTCGGCAGCCGGCTCCCGCAGGTCCTCGCCGAACGGGTGGGCGACTGGGCGTCGCAGTGCCGGGCCGCGCTCGGCTGAGGGGCGGGAACCGGGGGTGGGTGGGGCGTCGTCGGATGGGTGTGCCGGTGACGAAGGTGATG
>DATCLV010000231.1:0-14330 GCA_036563745.1 Acidimicrobiales bacterium
GCCGGGAACCGGTCGATCCGGCGCAGGGCCGGGAACAGCCGGCGCCAGAGCCCCGCCACCCCGACGGTCAGCACGCCGCCCAGCACCACGGCCGGGCCGGGCCCGAGCAGCTGCCCGGCGACGCCCGACTCGAACGCCCCCAGCTCGTTCGACGCCCCGATGAAGACGTTCTCGACCGCCATCACCCGTCCCCGGGCGGCCGGCGGGCTGGCCAGCGGCACCAGCGTCACCCGGATGAACACACTGAGGGCGTCGGCCCCGGCCAGCACCAGCAGCGCCACGAACGCCACCGCGAAGTGCCGGGTGGCGCCCAGCACGATCGTGGCCAGGCCGAACACGGCGACGGCCCCCAGCAGCGTCGGGCCCACCCGGCGCCGCACCGGCCGGACCGCCATCACCAGCATCACCGTCGCCGCGCCGATGCCCGGTGCCGCCCGCAGCCAGCCCAGCGCCACCGCCCCGACGCCGAGCCGCTCCTCGGCGATCGCCGGCAGCAGCGCCACCGCCCCGCCGAAGAGGACGGCGAACAGGTCGAGCGAGATGGCGCCCAGCAGGATCGGCTGCCGCCGCACTACCCGGAGCCCCTCCAGCGCCTCCTGCCACCGGGACCCGGGCCCGGGGCGTCCCGCCGACGACGCCCCGCCGGCGCCGACCGGCGTGACCGGTGTGACCGGCGTCAGCGGCGGTGGCAGCAGGGCGTAGCCGCCCGCGGCCGCCACGAACAGCGCCGTCGCCGCGGCGAACGGCAGCCGGGGGTCGGTGGCGTACAGCACGCCCGCCAGCACCGGCCCTGCCACCAGCGCCAGCTGGAACACGATCGTCCACCGGGCCACCAGCCACGGCAGCCGCTCGGCCCGCACCAGGTCGGCGGGCATCGCCCGCGACGCCGGCACCACGAACGCCCGGGCGCTCCCCAGCAGCAGCGCCAGCGCGAACAGCGGCCCGACCGCCGTGGGCCGGGTGAGGGCGTAGGCGGTCATCGCCAGCGCGGCCGCGGCCTCCCCCAGCGAACCCAGCGCCGCCACCCACCGCCGCTCGAACCGGTCGGCCACCGCCCCGGTGAGCAGCACCAGGAACGCCGCCGGGGCGAACTCGGCGAGACCCAGCAGCCCGAGGTCGAGCTCGCGGCCGCTCAGGTCGTAGGCGAGCTTGCCGAGGGCGAACACCAGGGCGGCGGCGCCGGTGCCGCTGGCGAAGTAGGCGGCGAGGAAGACGAGGTACCGGCGGCTGTCCCGCGCCCCGCCCCGGCCGCGGTCCCCGCCGTCACCCCCGCCGGCACCGTCGTGCGCGTTGCCGTGGTCCGCCCGGCGCGGCGAGGTGGTCAGGGTTCAGCCCCAGCGGCGGAGGTCGTCCGGGGTGTCGATGTCGGCCGGGTGGCCGGGGCACGGCACCTCGACGACCAGGTCGGGCCGGCGCCGGATGAGCTTCCCCGCCCCCACGTCGCCGGTGGTGGGCAACAGCGGCCAGACGCGGCGGTCGAGCTTCACCGGGTGCGCCCGCTGGCCGTCGTAGGTCGCCACCGCGATGCGGCCCGGGGCGTGGGCGACCTGCCGCCAGGCGTCGCCCACCACCAGCGGCTGGTCACCGAGGCCGACCACGATCGAGCTGTGCCCCCGCTTGGCGGCGGCGTTGATGCCCACCTGCAGCGAGGTGGCGAGGCCCTCGGTCCAGCGCTCGTTGTCGAGGTACTCGGCGCCGTCGACCCGCGGCACGTCGACCGCGCCGACCACGACGAAGGTGGCGTCCAGCTTGGCGGACACGGCGGAGAGGATGGCCCACCCGACCACGTTCCAGCCCATGAACGGGGCGAGCAGCTTGTGCCCGTCGCCGCCACCGTTCAGGTACCGGGACCCACCCCCGGCGGCGAGCACCACGGCCGCTGTCGTCATGGCCGGGGGCACCCGCGTCGGAAGCACATGGCCCGGTAGATACCGGTGTCAGCGAGCAACTGCAAACACCACCATGGGTGGTCGAAGAACACCGCCCGGTGCGGGCGCTGGGAGCGACGCGGGCACCGCCTGGAGAGGCGGCCGGTCAGTCGAGCAGGAGGCCCAGGGAGATGACGCAGAAACCCCAGATGAGCGCCATCACCACGGTGATCCGGTCGAGGTTGCGCTCCATCACGGTGGAGCCCATCGCGCTCGCCCCCATGCCGCCGCCGAACATGTCGGACAGGCCACCGCCCTTGCCGCTGTGCATCAGCACGAGCACCAGCATGAACACGGACGAGACGACCAGCAGGGGGACGGCGATCCAGGTGAGCTCCACGCCACCACGCTAGTGCGTCGCCGGGCCGCCCACGCGATCGGCGGGGGCGGCCCGGCAGCAGGACCGTCAGGCGCAGCCGTCAGACGACGGCGCGCTCGCGGGCGAAGTGGCAGGCGACCGGGTGGTCGACGTCGTCCTTCCGCCGGATCTGGAGCAACGGCTCCTCCTCGGCGCAGATCGACGTGTCGGTGCCGCCCTCCTCCAGCTGCTGGCGGTGCCAGCAGCGGGTGCGGAACCGGCAGCCCGACGGCGGATCGACCGGCGACGGCGGGTCGCCCGGCAGGATGATCCGCAGCCGTTCCCGCTGCTTGATCGGGTCGGGCACCGGCACGGCCGACATCAGCGCCTGCGTGTAGGGGTGGCCCGGGTGCTCGTAGAGGTCGTCGGCCGACGCCATCTCCACGATCTTCCCCAGGTACATCACCGCCACCACGTCGGAGATGTGCCGCACCACGGCCAGGTCGTGGGCGATGAACAGGTAGGCGAGGCCGAGCTCGTCCTGCAGCTCCTCCAGCAGGTTGACCACGCCCGCCTGGATCGACACGTCGAGCGCCGACACCGGCTCGTCGAGCACCAGCAGGTCGGGGCCGAGGGACAGCGCCCGGGCGATGCCGATGCGCTGGCGCTGACCGCCCGAGAACTCGTGCGGGAAGCGGTTGACGTGCTCCGGCTTGAGCCCGACCAGCTCCATCAGCTCCTTCACCCGCGCCCGGCCCCCGTTCTTGTAGAGGCCGTGGATGCGCATCGGCTCGCTGATGATGGCGTCGACGGTCATCCGCGGGTTGAGCGACGCGAACGGGTCCTGGAACACGATCTGCATGCGGCGCCGCAGCGCCCGCATCTCGCGGCTCGAGGCGGTCATCACGTCGACGCCGTCGAACTCGATGTAGCCGTCGGTGGCCTCCAGCAGGCGCAGCACCAGGCGCCCGGTGGTCGACTTGCCGCAGCCCGACTCGCCCACGAGGCCGAGCGTCTGGCCGCGGGCGATCGAGAAGCTGACCCCGGACACGGCCTTCACGGACGCCACCTGGCGCCGGAACAGGCCGCCGAGCACCGGGAACTCCTTGACCAGGTTCTCGACCCGCAGCAGCGCGGGGGCGTCGGCCACCTGCGTGGCGACCTGCAGGGCGTCGGCCGTGGCGGCCTCGGCGGACGGGTCGGCGCCCTCGACGCCCTCGACCCGGGTGTCGCCGTGGTCGCCGTCGTCGCTCACGGGCGTCGAGACGGGGGTGTCAGGGGTGTCACTGGCCATACTGCCGATCCTTCACCTCGGACATCAGACGCTCGGCGAAGTGGCACGCCGACCAGTGGTTGCTCGCCACCTCGAGCATCGCCGGCCGCTCCTCGTTGCACACACCCGGCACCTCGGCCATCGGGCAGCGCGGGTGGAACGGGCACCCCGGCGGCACGTGCACCAGCGACGGCGGCTGACCGGCGATGCGGTGGAGCCGCTCGCTGGTCCGCCGGTCGATCCGGGGCAGCGACGCCAGCAGGCCCTGCGTGTAGGGGTGGCAGGGCTCGTAGAACACGTCGTTGACCGTGCCGATCTCGGCGCTGCGCCCGGCGTACATCACCATCACGCGCTGGGCGACGCCGGCGACGACGCCCAGGTCGTGGGTGATGAGGATCACCGCCGAGCTGGTCTTCGACTCGACCCGCTCCAGGGTGTCGAGCACCTGGGCCTGGATCGTCACGTCGAGGGCGGTGGTGGGCTCGTCCGCGATCAGGACGTCGGGGTCGTTGGCGATCGACATGGCGATCATCGCCCGCTGCCGCATGCCGCCCGAGTACTCGTGCGGGTACTGGTCGGCCCGGGCCGCCGGGTTGGGGATGCCCACGATGTTGAGCAGCTCGATCACCCGCTCGCGCAGGCTGTCCTTGTCGATCTCGTCGTCGTGGACCTTGATCGCCTCGGCGATCTGGTCGCCCACCGTGTAGACGGGGTTGAGGGCGGCCAGCGAGTCCTGGAAGACCATCGCGATGCGCCGGCCCCGCAGCAGCTGCAGCTGGCCCTCGGTCATGTCCAGCAGGTTCCGGCCGCAGAAGAGGATCTCGCCGGAGATCTCGGCGGTCTTCGGCAGCAGGCCGAGGATCGCCAGCGAGGTCACGCTCTTGCCCGAGCCGGACTCGCCCACGATGCCCAGCACCTCGTTGGGCCGGACCTCGAAGGTGAGGTCGTCGACCGCCTTGACCTCGCCGTCCTCGGTCGGGAACCGGACCGACAGGCCCCGCACCTCGATCAGCGGGCCGTTCCAGCTGGCCCGCTCGGGGAGGATCTCGACCGCGAGCCGGTCCTTGGTGGTGCTCCGTGCCATCGGCGTCCTCCTCCCTAGTGCTTGGCGTGCGGGTCGAAGGCGTCGCGCAGGCCGTCGCCCAGCGCGTTGACGCACAGCACGGTGATCAGGATGGCGAAGCCCGGGAACAGCAGCGTGTGGATCGTCTCGTCGAAGTTGTCCCGGTTGTCGTTGAGCATCGTGCCCCACGAGATGTCGGGCCGCTGCACCCCGAAGCCGAGGAACGACAGCGTCGACTCGGCGATGATCGCCACGGCGATCTGCAGGGTCAGGTTCACCATGATCGGCCCGATGCAGTTGGGCAGGATGTGGCGTAGGACGATCCGTGGCCCGGAGGCCCCGGCCGCCCGGGCGCCTTCGACGAACTCCTTCTCCTTCAACGACAAGGTGAGGCCGCGCACCACCCGGGCGATCTGCATCCAGAACAACCCGGCCAGCACCAGCACCACGGTGTTCGGTCGTTTCCCGAACCGCTCGAGCGCCACCGCCAGCACCGCGACGGCGGGGAGGAGCAGGAAGAGGTCGGTGGTCCGCATCAGCAGCTGGTCGATCCACCGGCCGTAGAGACCGGCGACCGCGCCGACCGTCGTGCCGAGGAACGTGGCCACGAGCGCCACGCCGATGCCGATCCGCAGCGAGATCTGGCCGCCGTAGAGGATGTCGGTGAAGACGTCCTTGCCGCCCTCGTCGGTGCCGAACCAGTGATCGGCGCTCGGCGACTGGTTGCGCTCCAGCAGGTTCGTCTTGCCCTTGGGGTAGTCGGTGATCCAGTGGGCGCTGAAGCACAGCACGAACAGCAGCACCAGGACGACCAGCGAGACGATCGCCAGCTTGTGGCGCTTGAAGCGGCGGAAGAACAGCTGCCACTGCGACAGGGCGACCGGCTCGCTCGGGCCGGCCGGGTCGCCCTCGCCGAGCTCCAGGGCGAGCGGGGCGCCCTCCTGGTCCTGGGCGATCGTGGGGTCGAGGGCGACGCTGTCGCCGCGGGGGCTGACCGGGCTGATCATGACACCCTCACTCTCGGATCGAGCACCCCGTAGAGCACGTCGGCCAGAAGGTTGAACAGCAGGATGAACACGCCGGCGACCATCATCCACGCCAGCACGACGGGGGCGTCGCCGTTGAGCAGGGCGTCGAAGAACAGGTCGCCCATGCCCGGGATGTTGAAGATGAACTCGGTGATGATCAGGCCGCCGAAGAGCAGGCCGATGTCGACCGCCATCACCGTGACCAGCGGGATCAGGGAGTTGCGCACGGCGTGCTTGATGATCACGGTGCGGCGGGGCACGCCCTTGGCGCGGGCCGTGCGGATGTAGTCGGACGACAGCACGTCGAGCGTCGCCGCCCGCTGGTAGCGGGTCCAGCTCGCCACGATCTGCACCGTCAGCGTCATCACCGGGAGGATCAGGTGCTGGATGTAGTCCCAGTTGAACCCGGACTTCCCGCTGCTGTGCAGGCCCACGAACTTGAGCGGGGCCGAGTCCAGGTCGAACCACTGGATCGGTTCGACCGCCAGGTAGTGGATCGCCAGGTAGGCGAAGAAGAAGGGCGGCATGGCGATGCCGATGTACGACAACCCCGTGAAGACGTAGTCCCCCCACGAGTACTGCTTCACCGCCGAGTAGACGCCGATCGCCATGGCGATGGAGAACGAGAGGAGCACGCCCCAGACGATCAGCTGGATCGTGTTCCAGAACGAGCGGCTGATCATCGAGGAGACCTCTTCCCGGGTGCGGGAGCTCTCCCCGAAGTCGCCGGTGACGGCGTCGCCGAGCCAGCGCCCGTACTGCACGATGATCGGGTCGTCGAGGCCCAGCCGGTCGCGCTCACGCTGGACCGTCTGCGGGTCGCGTGACTGGGCGAGGCGGGCCGTCGGGTCGAACGTGGGGGTGGTGCGCACCGCCCAGAACAGGATGAGCGACGCCAGCAACAGCAGGGGGATCGAGTACAGCAATCGGCGAACAATCAGCGTGCCCACGGCTGCCCTCCCGGGGTTCGAGAGCGGATGGAGCGGAAGGAGCGGGCGACCCGCCGTGGGGGCCCGGCGCTCGGCCGGGCCCCCACGGGCGGGTCAACGGACCGTCAGGCCCGCAGCGCCCACTCGTGCATGTCCGAGAAGGGACCGAAGATCGGGTTGTCCTCACCGTCCTGCGGGCCGACGATCTCGTCGCGCCACAGGAACAGGTTCGGCAGCGGGTCCAGCGGGATGGACGTGGCGTCCTCCGCCAGCAGCTTGTCCGCTTCGGCCATGGCCGCGGACCGCTCCTCCTCATCGGGGTTGCGGTCGGTCTCGAGCAGCGGCTCGTCCGCCTCCGGGATCCGGGTGCGGGTCCAGTTCTGGCCCGAGAAGCCGTTCTCGGCGGTCGGGATGTTGCCGGACACGAACAGGCTGCTGATCGACGGCTCGAGGCTGGTCAGCACCTGGGCGTACAGGGCGAGCTGGAAGTCGCCCTGCGGCAGGGCCTGACCGAACAGGTCGCCGGCCGCCAGGTTGTCGATGGTGACCTCGAAGCCGGCCTCGGCGGCCTGCTCCCGGATGACGTCCTGGGTCAGCTCACGGCGGGCGTTGCCCTCGGTCGTCCGGAAGACGACCTCGGCGCGCTGGCCGTCCTTGGCCCAGATGCCGTCGCTGCCCTTCTCCCAACCGTCGCCTTCCATGAGCTCGTCGACCTTGTCCAGGTCCTGCTCGTAGCCGGCGAAGGCGTCGGGATCACCGAAGTCCCCGAGGATCGTGGCGTTGAACGACTGCGAGGCCTCGGTGATGCCGAGCTCGCCGAACAGCGCCTCCACGATCGCCCCGCGGTCGAGGGCGTAGGCGAACGCCTGCCGCACGGCCTGGGAGTCGAAGGGGAACTTCTCGTTGTTGATCCACAGCGCCTCGAGGTTCGGCGTGCTGTCGGCGTTGATGCTCGAGGAGGTGCCGTCGATGCCGTCGGCGATCTCCTCGACCGCGTCGAGCTGCGGCTGCGGGTAGATCGCCTGGACCTCACCGGCCTTGAAGGCCTCGAACTCGGCGGCGGTGTCGGCCACGATCTGGAACGTCACGCGCTCCAGGGTCGGCTTCGGCTCGCCCCACCAGTTCTCGTTCGGGACGAGCACGATGCTGGTGCCACGGTTCCAGGCCTCGATCTTCCACGGGCCGCCCGAGAAGTCGTAGCCGTTCGCCATGATCGCCGAGATGTCCTGGCCCTCGAGGATGTGCGAGGGCAGGATGCCGAACTGACCGCCGAACAGCTGCTTCCACCCGGCGTACGGCGTCTCGAAGGTGACGACGGCCGTCTTCTCGTCGGGGCACTCCACGGAGCCGATGTCCTGGAAGCCGGTGCGGTCGTAGATGTCGTCACCGTTCTTCACGTGGTCCCACGTGAACACGTAGTCCTGGCAGGTGATGGGGGTGCCGTCGGACCAGACCGCCTCCTCGGCGATCTTGTAGGTCACGACCTGCTCGGGCTCGAGCTGCAGCTCGGGCTCGCCCTCGAGCAGGATGCTCGGCTCGTAGTCCCACGTGCCGTCGTCCTGCTTCACGATGTCGAACGACCGCGGCATCGTGTTGACCTGGGCGGTCCAGAAGCCCCACGAGGCACCCGAGCAGCTCAGCGTCCACGCCATGCAGTCGGGCTCCTGCTCGGCCCCCAACACGAGCTCGCCACCCTCCTGGGTGGCGACGTCTTCCTCTTGGGCCTCGGTGTCGCTCCCGGCATCCGCCTCGTCATCGTCATCGTCGCCACCACAGGCGGCGGCGACCAGCGACAGGCCAAGGATGAGAGCAAGGAGCTTGAAGCTCCTGCGCTGTCGTCTCATGTACTGGACCTCCTGGAAGGATCGGCGGGGAGGCACGGCAAGCCACACGGTGCAGCCGACATCTCCCCCTTGGTCGGGACCCGCCAAGAAACTCGGTTGACCGCGATCGACCGACGTGACGAGCGCCCGGACGATACCAGGATTGCCCAGCTATGTCCTGTTTCGACTGGCTGAACGACGGCTGGATTCCACTGCGGACTGAACACACTGCGACTCTTCGGAGGCTTCGCAGTACAACCTGCTCGGCTCGGCGCGCTCGGTCCGCGCCGGGCCGCCGGTCCCGGCGCGGACCTGGACTACCTACCCGAGGCCGCTCAGGACCAATCCCGGTAGCGGACGATGCCCGCGAAGCTCTCCGCCTCGAGGCTCGCCCCGCCCACCAGCGCGCCGTCCACGTCGGGGCACGCCATCAGCGCCGCAGCGTTCTCGGCCTTCACCGAGCCGCCGTACTGGATGCGCAGGGCGTCGGCGGTGGCGCGGTCGTACAGCTCGGCGACCTGGGCGCGGATGCGCCCGCACACCGCCTGGGCGTCGTCGGGCGTGGCCGTCCGGCCGGTGCCGATCGCCCAGATGGGCTCGTAGGCGATGACCATGCCGGCCACCTGCTCGGCGGTCAGGCCCTCGAGGCCGGCCGTCACCTGGCCGACCACCTTGGCCTCGGTGCCGTCGGCCTCCCGCTCCTCCAGCGTCTCGCCGACGCACAGGATCGGCGTCATGCCGTGGCGGAAGACCGCGTGCACCTTCCTGCTCACCACCTCGTCGGTCTCACCGAACAGTTCGCGCCGTTCGGAGTGCCCGACGATGACGAACCGCACATCGAGCTTCGCCAGCATCGCCGGCGACACCTCGCCGGTGAACGCGCCGGCGTCCTCCCAGTGCGTGTCCTGCGCCCCGATCATCAGCCGGGGCGGTTCCTTCTCCGCCAGGAAGTAGGTCTGCACCGTGCGGATGTCGGTGAACGGCGGGTGCACCGAGACGTCGACGGCCTCGTAGTCGTCGGGCGTCAGCTCGTGGACGAGCTTCTGCACGAGCGCCGTCGCCTCGAAGTGGTTGAGGTTCATCTTCCAGTTGCCGCTGATCAGCGGCTTCCGCGTGGCCTGGGCCATCTACCCCTTCATCCCTTCGCCGTCGTCCCCTCCCGCAGGGCCTGCAGCCCGGGGAGGTCGCCCTGCTCCAGCAGCTCCAGCGACGCCCCGCCGCCGGTCGACACGTGGTCGATGCGGTCGTCGAGGCCGAACTGGGCCAGCGCCGCGGCGCTGTCGCCGCCGCCGACCACCGTGAAGCCGGACGCGTCCGCCACCGCCTCGGCGACCGCGCGGGTGCCGGCCTCGAAGCGCGGGTCCTCGAACACGCCCATCGGGCCGTTCCAGAAGACGGTGCGGGCCTCGGCGATGCGGTCGCCGAAGTCGGCCGCCGTGCCGGGGCCGATGTCGACGCCCATCCAGCCGTCGGGGACCGCGGTGCCGACCTGGCGCACGTCGCCGCCCTTCTCCGGGGCGAACAGCTCGCCGCCCGGGCCCAGCACGGTCACGTCGGAGGGCAGGACGATCGGGCGGCCGGCGTCGAGCAGCGCCTTGCAGGCGTCGACCATGTCGGGCTCGAACAGGCTGCCGCCGATCGGGTTGCCCTGGGCGGCCAGGAACGTGAAGCACATGCCGCCGCCGATGAGCAGCTCGTCGGCCACCTCCAGCAGGGCCTCGATGACCGCCAGCTTGTCGCTCACCTTCGACCCGCCGAGGATCGCGGTGAACTTCCGCTTCGGGTCGTTCCGCAGGCCGAGCAGCACCTCGACCTCCTTGGCCAAAAGGCGGCCGGCTGCGGCGGGCAGGAACTTCGGCGGTCCCACGATCGAGGCGTGGGCCCGGTGCGAGGCGCCGAAGGCGTCGTTCACGTAGGCGTCGAAGCCGTCGATCAGCTTCGCCACGAACGCCGGGTCGTTGGCCTCCTCGCCCGGGTCGTAGCGCAGGTTCTCCAGCAGCTCGACCCCGGGCGCGAGCTCCGCCAGCCGCCGGCGGACCGGCTCGACCGAGTACTTCGGGTCGGGCTTGCCCTTGGGCCGGCCGAGGTGCGTGCAGGCCGTGACGTGCGCGCCCTGGTCGAGCAGCCACCGGATGGTGGGGAGCGCGGCCCGGATGCGCAGGTCGTCGGTGATCTTCCCGTCGGACAGCGGGACGTTGAAGTCGGCGCGGAGGAGGACCCGCCTCCCGTCGAGGGGAGGCAGGTCCTCCAGCGTGGGAACGCTCACGTCGGCCTTCAGGCCTGGTTGGCCGCGCCGACGATGAGGGCGATGTCGACCAGCCGGTTCGAGTAGCCCCACTCGTTGTCGTACCAGCCGAACACCTTCACGAGGTTGCCGATCGCCATCGTCATCTGCGAGTCGAACGTGCACGACGCCGGCGAGCCGACGATGTCGGACGACACCAGCGGCTCGGCCGAGTACTCCAGCACGTTGGCCAGCGGGCCCGACTCGGCGGCCGCCTTGAACGCCTCGTTCACCTCGTCGACGGTCACCTCGCGGGACAGCACGCCGGTGAAGTCGGTGATCGAGCCGTCCGGCACCGGCACCCGCAGCGACTGACCGTCGAGCTTGCCCTTCATCGCCTCCATCACGAGGCCGGTGGCCCGGGCCGCGCCGGTGGTGGTGGGCACGATGTTGATGGCGGCGGCGCGGGCCCGCCGCAGGTCCTTGTGGGGGCCGTCGACCAGCATCTGGTCGCCCGTGTAGGCGTGCACCGTGGTCATGAGGCCCTGCTCCACGCCGAACGCGTCGTCGAGCACCTTGATCATCGGGACGAAGCAGTTGGTGGTGCAGGAGGCGTTCGACACGACCTTGTGGTTGGCGGCGTCGAAGGTGTCGTCGTTGACGCCCACGACGAACGTGGCGTCGGCGCCCGACGACGGGGCCGAGACCACCACGTAGGGGGCACCGGCGTCGAGGTGGGCGGCGGCCTTCTCCCGGGCGGTGAAGATGCCCGTCGACTCGATCACCACGTCGACCCCGAGGTCACCCCAGGGCAGCTCCTTCGGGTCGCGCACGGCCAGCACCTTCAGGGTGTCGCCGTCGACCTTGATGCCCTCGTCGGTGACCGCCACGTCGCCCTCGAACTTCCCGAGGACCGAGTCGTACTTGAGGAGGTGCGCCATCGTGTCGACGGACCCCAGGTCGTTGACGGCCACGATGTCGATGTCGGCGCCGGCCTTCTTGGCGGCGCGGAAGAAGTTGCGGCCGATCCGGCCGAAACCGTTGATCCCCACTCGGATGGTCATCGGGGCACACCCTCACTCTCTGTGTTGCGGACGCCTCGCTGCGCCGGTGGAACGCAGCGAACCTTAGGAGGACGAGATTAGGGCGGCCAACGCCGCGCCCAGCTTGACGCTGTCGTGGGCGAGGCCGTGCGGCCGGGCCACGTCGGCGGCCACGATCTTCACCCCCGCGCCGGCCCCGAGGTCGACGCCGCCGGCGCCGCGGTCGGGCCGGTGGACCAGCACGACGTCGATGTCGATCCCGTGGTTCCGCACCGCCTCGACGTGGCGGACGACGTCGTAGCCGCGGGTCTCGGCGGCCTCGGCGCGCAGGTTGCAGACGTAGACCCGCTGCGCGGCGGTGGCGGCCACCGCGGCGCGCAGGTCCTCCACCACCGCGGCGGCCAGCACCGACGTGTACAGCGAGCCGGGGCCGAACACCACCTGGTCGGCGGCCTTCACCGCGTCGACCAGGCCGTCGGGCGCGCGGGCGTCGGGCGGGTCGAGCGCGACGCGGGCGATTCCCTCGGTGGTCGACACCGCCACCTGCCCGACCACCTCGCGGCCGTCCTCGGTGACGCCCCGCAGCCGCACCGGCTCCACGGTGGCCGGCAGGACCCGGGCGACCTCGGGGTCGAGGCCCAGCAGCCGGGCCACCTCGTCGACCGCGGCGGTGAAGTCGCCGGTCACCTCCCCCAGCGCCTTCAGCAGCAGGTTCCCCAGGGCGTGGCCCTCCACGTCGGTGCCGGCGAAGCGGTACTCGAGGGCCCGGCCCAGCGGCAGCTGCTCGATGCCGGCCATCGCCACGAGGCAGCGGCGCAGGTCCCCGGGCGCCGGCATGTCCTTGGCGCTGCGCAGCCGGCCCGTCGACCCGCCGTCGTCGGCGGTCGCGACCACCGCGGTCGTCGACCCCGCGTACCGGCGCACGCCGCGGATCGTCGCCGCCAGCCCGTGCCCGCCGCCCACGGCGACCACGTTCGGGCCCCGGGGCGTCGCAGCCCGCCCGATCGGCCCCGTCTCGCCGACGCTCCCGGCGTGCCCCGCGCCCCCGGCGCTCCCGGCACTCCCGCGTGGCCCGCCCCAGCCGCCCGCCTGTTGGGTCATTTCTGGACGTCGCGGTGCAGGACGCTCGGCGAGTAGCCCTGGCGGCGCAGGAGCGCGGCCACCTCCTCCGCCATCGCCACCGACCGGTGGCGGCCACCGGTGCAGCCCATGGCGATCGTGAGGTAGGCCTTGCCCTCGGCCACGTAGGCCGGCAGGAGCTGGGCGAACAGCGTGCTCAGGTGCTCGAGGAACTGACCGGCCGCCGGCTGGCCCAGCACGTAGTCGCGCACCGGGACGTCGAGGCCCGTCTGCGGACGCAGCTCCTCGACCCAGTGCGGGTTGGGGAGGAAGCGGCAGTCGAGCACCAGGTCGGCGTCGAGGGGCAGGCCGTGCTTGTAGCCGAACGACAGCACCGTCACCTGCATCGTGCTGCCCGCCTCGTCGGCGGCGAACAGCACCCGCATCCGGCGGCGCAGCTCGTGGACGTTGAGGTCGCTCGTGTCGACCACCACGTCGGCCTCGGCCTTGACCTCCTCCAGCAGGCCGCGCTCCCGCTCGATGGCGGCCACCAGGTTGTCCTTGTCACCGCTGCTCGACAGCGGGTGGCGGCGGCGGGTGCTGCCGTAGCGGCGCACCAGCGCGTCGGTCGACGCCTCCAGGAACAGGATCCGCACCTTCGCCTCGGACGAGCGCAGCCACGTGAGCATCGGCAGCACCTCGTCCTGGTAGGCGCCGGTGCCCACCACCAGCGCCACCCGGTCGATCGACGACCGCGGCGTCCGCGCCAGCTCCACCACCTTGGGCACCAGCTCGGGCGGGAGGTTGTCGATGACGAACCAGCCCAGGTCCTCGAGGTGGTCGGCGGCCAGGCTGCGCCCGGCGCCCGACAGGCCGGTGATCACCACGAACTCGCTGGCGGGGGCGGGGCCCGGGCTCGGCGCCGGGGCGGCGCCGGGCGGCTCGGCCGGGGAGGTCGGGGTGCTCGGGGTGCTCGACGAGGTCGGCTCGGTGTCGGGAGGCTCGCTCATGGCGACTCGGGGGCGGGCATGACCTGGGCATTCTACCGACGGCCACCGGTCGGCCCGGGGGACCTGCGCTGCCGGACCGTCCCAAATTGCGTCCGAAAAGCCGAACTATGCGGCCGGATCAACGCAATTTGGAACGGGAGTGGCCGGGGTGGAGGCGCTCGTAGACCGCCTCGGCCACCGCGTCCGGCAGCCAGGACAGCGCCTTCAGGTCGTCCAGGCCGGCGCGGGCCACCGCCCGGGCGCCGCCGAGCTCCTTCAGCAGGCGGGCCTTCCGGGTCGGCCCGAGGCCCGGCACGTCGTCGAGCGCCGAGCGCGTCATCCGCTTCCCCCGCAGCTGGCGGTGGTAGGTGATCGCGAACCGGTGGGCCTCGTCCCGGATGCGCTGCAGCAGGTACAGCGCCTCCGACCCCCGGGGGATCCGCACCGGCTCCGACCGACCCGGCACGAACACCTCCTCGAACCGCTTGGCCAGCGACGCCACCGGGATCTCCTCCTCGAGGCCCAGCTCCTCCAGCACCCGCACGGCCACGCCCAGCTGCCCCTTGCCGCCGTCGACCAGCAGCAGCTGCGGCGGGTAGGCGAACTTGCCGGGCCGCTCCGACGCCGGCTTGCCCCGCTCCTGCAGGTAGGCGGTGAGGCGGCGGGTCAGGAC
>DATCLV010000674.1:0-6942 GCA_036563745.1 Acidimicrobiales bacterium
CACCGGAGCCGGTGGTGATGAGGCTGTCGAACAGCGACAGGCCGCTGTTCTGCTCGATCACCGACCGCCCTCCCCACACGAACAGCGCACCGAGCACCGACCCGAAGACCGTGCCCAGCCCGCCGATGATGATCATGGCCACGTAGTTGATGGCCAGGAACAGCCCGAACTCGGTGGGGCTCACGTACTGCTGCAGCAGCGCGTAGAGCGCCCCGGCCAGCGCCGCGTAGGCGCTCGACCAGGCGAACGCTCCCACCTTGTACCGGGCGAGGTTCACACCGATGACCTCGGCCGACAGGTCCCGGTCGCGGATCGCCTGCATGGCCCGACCCGGCCGGGTGCGCACGAGGTTGACCGCCAGCAGCGCCCCCACCGCCACCAGCGCCCACACCAGCCAGAAGAACGATTGCTCGAACGTGTAGGCCTCGGCGCCCAGCTCGATGCCCACCCGGAAGTCGAGCGGCCCTATCGACATGGGCGCCGCCCCCAGGCTGGCGCCGTTGCCGCCGCCGGTGACCGAGTCCCAGTTGTTCCAGAGGTGCTCGCCGAGGAACACCAGGCCCAGGGTGACCACCACCAGGTAGTTGCCTCGCAGCCGCAGGGCGAACGGCCCGATCACCGCGCCCACCACGAAGCCGATCAGCGTCGCCAGCGCCAGGTAGAGCGGCATGGGCCAGCCGCGCTCGGCGCCGAAGTAGACGGCCGTGTAGGCGCCGACGCCGACGAAGAAGGCGTGGCCCAGCGAGATCTGCCCGGTGAAGCCGGTCAGCAGGTTGAGGCCGATGGCGCCGATGGCGAAGATCCCGCACATGGACAGGATGCGCAGGCCCGCGTCGCCCACGTAGTAGGTGGGCAGCCACAGGTAGAGGAACACGACGCCGACCACGAACACCCACCGCCACGGGGTGCGCCGAGGGCTGCGGAGCAGCTTGACCTCGTCCTCGTACGACAGCGTCAGCTCCGGGGCCGGGCCGGAGCGCCGCGCCACGCGGGTCAGGACGGACGACGTCATACCCGCCGGACCTCCTTCGTGCCGAACAGCCCGTAGGGCCGCACCAGCAGGATCACGATCATCACCAGGTAGGGCGACACCCGCTCGAAGCTGTCCCCCACCCACTCGAAGTACTCGGGGGCCAGCAGGGCGGTGAACTGCTGGACCAGCCCGATGATCACGCCGCCGATCGCCGCGCCGAGCGGCGAGTCGAGGCCGCCGAGGATGATCGCCGGGAAGGCGATGAGCGCCAGCGCCCCGGTGCCCGGGCTGAGCTGCGAGGCCCCGGCGGCCAGGGTGGCGCCGGCCAGCGCGGCGACGAGGCCGGCGATCGCCCACGCCACCCGGTACACGCGGCGGGCGGGGATGCCCTGGGCCATGGCCGCCTCGGGGTCGAGGGCGGCGGCCCGCATGGCGAGGCCCAGCGTCGAGTAGCGGAAGAAGAGGAAGAACCCGAACAGGACGATCCCGGCGAACAGGATGGTCCACAGGTCGCGGTCGGCGACCGTGACGCCCAGGACCTCGCGGGTGCGGAGGCCCCAGGGGTCGCCGAGGTTGCGGCTGATGGGGCCCCAGATGGCGGTGACGACGTTGTCGAGCACGAAGAGGATGCCGATCGTGGCCATGATCACCGTGGCCGGCTCCTCCCCGACCATGTGCCGCAGGACCAGCGCCTCGATCACCACGCCGATCACGGCGCCGACGAGCATCGCCAGCAGCAGGCCGGGATAGAAGTCGAGGTCCCAGGTGACGCCGAAGTTGTAGGTGAGGTAGGCGCCGAGCAGCACGAGGCTGGCCTGGGCGAAGTTGATCACCCCGGTGGCCTTGAAGATCACCGAGAACCCGAGGGCGATGAGCGCGTACTTGCAGCCCAGGGCCACCCCCGAGAACGCGGTCTGCAGGTAGTCGTCGCCGGTGACGACGCCCAGCAACGCCTGGCTCGTCATCGATAGAGCTCCTCGATGAGCGGGCCGAAGGCCTCCGAGATGGCCTTCCGCTTCACCTTCTGGGTGGCGGTCACCTCACCGTCCTCCTGCTCCAGCTCCTTGGGCAGCAGCGCGAACCGCTTGATCTGCTCGACCTGCGCCAGCTCGGTGTTCACCTCGTCGACGACGCCGCCGATCAGCTCGACCACCTCGGGCTTCGACGACAGGTCGGCGTAGGTGGTGAACGGCACGCGGTGCTGGAGCGCCCAGCGGCTCACCGTGTCGAGCTCGATGCCGATGAGCGCCACCAGGTACTTGCGGCCGTCGCCGATGACGATCGCCTCGCGCACGTAGGGCGACACCTTCAGCCGGTTCTCGATCTCGGACGGGCTGATGTTCTTGCCGCCCGAGGTGATGATGATGTCCTTCTTGCGGTCGGTGATCGTGAGGAAGCCGTCGTCGTCGAGCTCGCCGACGTCGCCGGTGTGCAGCCAGCCGTCCTCGTCGACCGTGGCCTTCGTGGCCTCCGGGTCGCGGAAGTAGCCGAGGAAGGTGCCGGGGCCCCGGGTGAGGATCTCCCCGTCGTCCGCGATGCGGACCTCGCTGTCGGGCACCGCCCGGCCGACCTTCCCGATGCGCACGTCGTCGACCGGGGTGACGGTCGCCTGGGCGGTGTTCTCGGTCTGCCCGTAGCCCTCCACCACGGGCACGCCGAGCGCCCAGAAGAACTCCAGCACCTGCGGGGCGATCGGCGCCGCGCCGGACAGGGCGTAGGCGATGCGGCCGAGGCCGAGCTTGCGGCGCAGCGACCGGTACAGCAGCACCCAGCCCAGCGCGTACTGCAGGCGGTCGAGCCACCCGAGACCGCCCCGCCAGCGCTTCCGGGCCAGGCGGCCGCCACGGCGCATCCAGAACCGGTAGTTGGCCCGCTTCAGCCAGCCGGCGTCGTCCATGCGGATCTGGACGCCCGCCATCAGCTTCTCCCACACCCGGGGGACGCCCAGGAAGTAGGTGGGCTGGACCTGGCGGAGGTCGGCGGCCAGCTCGTCGACGCCGTCGCCGAAGTTGACGACGTAGCCGATGGTGACGGCGTTGATGGCCGACACGAGCCGCTCGGCGATGTGGCACAGCGGCAGGTACGACAGGACCTCGTCGTCGGGGGTGACCTCGAAGATCCGCTGGCCGTTGCGGCTGGCGGCCTGGAGGTTGGCGTGCGAGAGCATCGCCCCCTTGGGCGGCCCGGTGGTGCCGGAGGTGTAGACGATCACCGCCGCGGTCGAGGGGTCGACCTCGGCCACGGCCGCCCGGAACGCGTCGAGGCCGCCGCTGTCGCGACCCAGCGCCTCGAGCTCGGCGAAGGTCATGAGGCCCTCGGTGGCGAGGTCGACGCCGCGGGGGTCGATCACCACGACCTTCAGCAGGTCGGGCAGCCGCTCGCGGACGGCGAGCACCTTGTCGACCTGCTCCTCGTCCTCGGCGATCAGCACCTTGGCGCCCGAGTGGGCCAGCACGTACTCGACCTCGGCCTCCGGGGAGGTCGGGTAGATGCCCACCGACATCGCCCCGATGCCCTGGGCGCCCATGTCGGCCAGCAGCCAGGCGGGCCGGTTGAGGCTGTGGATCGCCACCCGGTCGCCGGGCTCGACGCCCAGCGCCCGCAGGCCCATGCCGGCGGCCGCGGCCCGTTCGGCGTAGTCGGCCCACGTGTACTGCTTCCACCGCCCGAGGTCCCGCTTGCGCATCGCCACCCGGTCGGGGTGGGCGGCGGCCTGCTGGAGCAGCAGGGCCGGCAGCGTCGTGGGCGGCAGGTCCTCCGGTGCCGGGCCGGCGCCCGGGGCCTCGGTGTCGGTCAGCGCCATCAGGTCCCCCCTAGGTACGCCTCGATGACCTTGGGGTCGTTGCGCACCTCGTCGGGCGTGCCGACGGCGATCACGACCCCGAAGTCGAGGGCCAGCACCCGGTCGGCGATGTCCATGACCAGGTGCATGTCGTGGTCGACGAGGATCATCGCCAGGCCCAGCTCCTGGCGGACCTGCAGGATGTACCGGGCCATGTCCTCGGTCTCCTCGAGGTTCATGCCCGACACCGGCTCGTCCAGCAGGAGGAGCTTCGGCTCCATGGCGAGCGCCCGCCCCAGCTCGATGCGCTTCTGGATGCCGTAGGGCAGCAGGCCGACGGGCTGGCGCCGGTAGGGCGTCAGCTCCAGCAGGTCGATGATCTCCTCGACCTTGGCCCGGTGGGCGAGCTCCTCCCGCTTCGCCTTCCCGAACCACAGCGCCCCGGCCAGGAAGCCGGTGCGCATCAGGTGGTGGCGGCCGAGCAGCAGGTTGTCGACCAAGGTCAGCCGGGTGAAGAGGCCGAGGTTCTGGAACGTGCGGCCCATGCCCATCTCGGCGACCTTGGTGGGGCGCTGGCCGACGATCGGCCGGCCGTCGAGGGTGATCGAGCCGCCCTGCGGGCGGTAGACGGCCGACAGGCAGTTGAAGATCGACGTCTTGCCGGCGCCGTTGGGGCCGATGACCGCGAACAGCTCGTCGTGGTGCACGTCGAAGCTGACCCCGGTCAGCGCCGACACGCCCCCGAACCGGAGGGTGACGTCGCGCACCTCGAGCAGCGGCCGCGTGCGCCCGGGGTCGTCGTGGGCCTGGGCCTCCGCCGCCGCGCCCTCGTCGGGCGCGGTCACGTCGGCACCGGTCGCCGCGACCTCGGACACCTCTGCCGTGTCGGCCATGTCACGCCCCCCAGCTCTTCTTGCGCCGGTAGGTCTTCACGTGGCGGAACGAGCGGCGCTCCGCCCCCTCCCGGGCCCCGATGCCCAGGTAGAACTCGCGGATGTCCCTGTCGGCGAGCAGCTCGTCGCCCGGGCCGTCGCGCACCACCCGGCCGTGCTCGAGCACGTAGCCGTGGTGGGCGATCGACAGCGCCATCGTGGCGTTCTGCTCGACCAGCAGGACGCTCGTGCCCTGCTGGTTGATGTCGACGACGATGTCGCGGATCTGCTCGACCACCTTGGGGGCGAGGCCCAGCGACGGCTCGTCGAGCAGCAGCACCGACGGCGACGACATCAGCGCCCGCCCCATCGCCAGCATCTGCTGCTCACCGCCCGACAGGTAGCCGGCGGTCTGCTTGCGCCGCTCGGCCAGCCGCGGGAACAGGTCGAGCACCCGCTCGTAGTTCTCGGCCATCGCCGACCGGTTGGTGTAGGCGCCGGTCCGCAGGTTCTCGTCGACGGTGAGCTCGGCGAAGATCCGCCGGCCCTCCATCACCAGCGTGATGCCGGCCTTCACCCGGTCGGCCGGGTCGGTGTGCGTGATGTCGCGGCCCGCGAGGTGGATCGTGCCCTTGGTGACCTTCCCCCGGTGCACGGAGAGCAGGCCGGTGACGGCCGAGAGCAACGTGGTCTTCCCGGCGCCGTTGGCGCCGAGGAGGGCGACGATCTGGCCCTCGCGCACCGCGAGGCTGACCCCGCGGAGCACCAGGACGACGTCGTTGTACACCACCTCGACGTTGGCGATCTCCAACGCCGGCGTCGCCGTCTCGGCGCGCGCCGGTGCCTGTTCCTGCTGTGTTGTCAATTGCTCGTCCCTTGCCTCGCCGAGGACGAACGCACCCCCGTTCGTGCGTGGGACACTATCTGTCATCGTCTCATGTGTCCAGCGTCACACGCCCGGAGCCATCGAGCTCTTCCGCCTCGCCCGGCGGCGGTTCCTCCAGGGCGAGCGGCTCGACATGCAGGCGATGGCGGCCGAGCTCGGGGTCAGCCGGGCGACCGTCTACCGGTGGGCCGGCAACCACGACCGCCTGCTCGCCGAGGTGCTCGTCGACCTGACCCGCACGACGTGGGCGCTGGCCGAGGCCGACCTCGAGGAGCGGGGCGTCGCCCGGGTCCTCACCGTCTACCGGCGCGTGCTGACGATGCTGGTCACCAGCGAGCCCTACCGCACCGCGCTGCAGCGTGACCCCCGGCAGCTGCTGCGGGTCGCCACCCGGGACAGCCGGGTGATCCGGACCGTCACCGAGCTGACCGAGCGGCTGCTCCAGGGCGAGGTCGACCGGGGCGAGCTGGCCCTGTCCACCGACGTGCGGGCGGTCGCCGCGGCGATGGTCCGCATCGGCGAGGCGACGATCTACGCCGACCTCCTCGCCGGGGTCGAGCCCGACGTCGACCGGTCGGTCGCCATCGTCGAGCTGCTCCTCGACCCCGACCGCCCCTGAGGCCCGGTCGAGTGGTCGCCCTCGGGGGTCCGCGCGGTTCGGCCCGCGGTCCATCGGCGCACGGATCGTGGGATCCTCGCTCCCATGGGAAAGCCCGAGGGCGGCGCGAGCGCCGGCACGACGACGGTGGACGGCGATGGCGCGAGCGGCGTCGACGCTCCGCCGCCGACGGCGAGCCTCCGCCGGTACACCGCCCGGCTGGTGCTGGCCGGCCTGGCGCTCGGCGCCGCGCTGGCCGCCGTGGTCGGCGGGCGCGACTGGCTCGGCGGGCAGCGCGTGGGGACCGTCGTCGTCCTGAGCCTGGCCGTGGCGTGGTTGCTCGTCCGCGACGACCGCGGCTGGCCGGTCGGCGTCGCCGCGGTGCTCGCCCTCGGCGTGGCCTGGCAGACCACCACCGAGTTGGGCCGGCAGGACGGCGGCTTCGCCCGCCGGGTGCTCGGCGACGACCTCCCGCCCGCCGCGGTCGACGCCGCCGCCGCGTTGACCGTGGTCGTGCTGGTCGGGGCCGTCGTCCTGGCGGTCACCGGGCGGGGCCGCGCCGACCACCCGGCCTTGACGGGCCCGCCCCGCCGCCGGGCCCAGGCCGTCGCCGGCGTCGCCCTGGTCCTGGTCCTGGCCGCCGCCACCGTCGGCGGGATCGGTGCCCGCGTCGTGGCCGACGACCTCGCCGACGACGACGCCGTGCACCACGCCGTGCGCCGGTCGGCCGAGGAGACCGGGGAGATGGCCGACCCGACCGGTCCCGAGGAGGCCGACGACCAGGTGTGGAAGTTCGACCTCGCCGGCGATCTCGACCTCGATCCGCAGGAG
>DATCLV010000232.1:0-2188 GCA_036563745.1 Acidimicrobiales bacterium
ATCGTGATGATCAACGGCGCCCCCACCGACAACAACGCCACGCTCTTCAAGGAGGGCGCCCACTCCGTCCTCGACGACAGCGGCTACGGCATCGGCGTCGAGTACGACACGCCCGAGTGGAGCCCCGACGAGGCCCAGCAGGAGATGGAGCAGGCCATCACCCGGCTTGGCGCCGACGGGTTCGTGGGCGTCTACGCCGCCAACGACGGCACCGCCGGGGGCGCCATCGCCGCCATGAAGGCGGCCGGCATCGACCCGCTCCCGCCCGTCACCGGGCAGGACGCCGAGGTCGCCGGCATCCAGCGCATCCTCGCCGGCGAGCAGTACATGACCGTCTACAAGGCCATCAAGCCCGAGGCGGAGATCGCCGCCGAGGTCGCCGTGGCGCTGGCCCGCGGCGAGGAGATCCCCGACGACCTCGTCAACGACGAGATCGACAACGGCGAGCTCGACGTGCCGTCGATGATCCTCGACCCGGTGGCCGTCACCGCCGACAACGTCGACGACACGGTGATCGCCGACGGGTTCTGGTCGGTCGAGGACATCTGCACCGCCGACTACCAGGCCGCCTGCGAGGCCGCCGGCATCGGCGGCTCCGGCGGCTGAGGCCGGGCAGGGGATCGCATGCCGCTGCTCGAGCTGCAGGGGATCAGCAAGCGCTTCGGTGCGGTGCAGGCGCTGGCCGGGGTCGACTTCGAGGCCGACCGCGGTGAGGTCGTCGCCCTCGTCGGCGACAACGGCGCCGGCAAGTCGACGCTGGTGAAGTCCATCGCCGGCACCCACCAACCCGACGAGGGCCGCATCGTCTTCGACGGGCAGGAGGTCCACATCACCGACCCCCAGGCCGCCACCGACCTCGGGATCGCCACCGTGTACCAGGACCTGGCGCTCTGCGACAACCTCGACGCCGTCGCCAACCTGTACGTCGGGCGCGAGCGGGCCCGTGGCTTCGGCCGCAACCTGCGCTGGCTCGACGAGCCGGCGATGGAGCGCGAGGCCGGCCAGCTCCTCGACCGGTTGTCGGTGGGGATCCCGAACCTCCGGCAGCCGGTCGCCGCCCTCTCCGGCGGGCAGCGGCAGTCGATCGCGGTGGCGAGGGCGACGCTCGGCGCACCCAAGCTCGTCATGCTCGACGAGCCCACGGCCGCCCTGGGCGTCGCCCAGACCCGCCAGGTGCTCGAGCTGGTGCGCCGGCTCCGGGACGAGGGCCTGGCGGTCGTGGTGATCAGCCACAACCTGGTCGACGTCTTCGCCGTCGCCGACCGGATCGTGGTGCTGCGCCTCGGCCGCCGGGTGGCCTCGTTCCGGGCCGCCGACACCACGGCGGAGGAGGTGGTGGCCGCCATCACCGGCGCCGAGTCCGCCGACGTCCACGCGACCTACGTGCCGGCCGGCGGAGACGCGTCGGCCGCCACGGATCCCAGGGAGGCAACGTCGTGAGCACAGCGACGCCGATCGACGACCGCGACCGGGCCGACCTCGACGCCGCCCCCGGCCCGATCGTCACCGTGGTCACCGTCCCGCAGTACCTGTGGCGGCGGCTCCGGCAGGGCGAGCTCGGGCAGCTGCCCGTGGTGCTCGGCCTCGCCGCCGTCTGGGTCTACTTCCAGCTCGCCAACGACAACTTCCTGTCCAGCGGCAACCTCACCAACCTGATGATGCAGATCGCCGCCATGGGCACGATCTCGGTGGGCGTGGTGCTGGTGCTGCTGCTGGGCGAGATCGACCTGTCGGTGGCGTACGTGTCCGGCCTCGCCGCCGCCACCATGGCCGTGCTCAACGTGAAGAGCGAGTGGCCCGCGGTCCCGTCGATCCTGGCCGGGCTGGCCGTGGGCGTCGGCATCGGGCTGCTGCAGGGCCTGTGGGTCACCAAGCTGAAGGTGCCGTCGTTCGTGGTGACGCTGGCCGGGTTCCTGGCCTGGCAGGGCGCCCTGTTCCGGGTGCTCGGCAGCACCGGCACCGTCAACCTCAACGACGACACGATCGTCGGGCTGATGGGCACGTTCTTCTCCGACACGGTCGGCTGGCTGCTGGCCGCGGCGGTGATCGTGATCGTGGCCGGCCTCACGTGGCTCCGGCGGCGGCGGGCGCTGGCCGCCGGGCTGGTCGCTCCCCCACTGGCGGGCGACATCGTGCGGGTCGTGGTGGTCGCCGTCGGATCGATCTGGGCGGTGGCCGTGTTCAACGA
>DATCLV010000681.1:0-5285 GCA_036563745.1 Acidimicrobiales bacterium
GTCCTGCGCCAGGGCGCGGTGTCGCTCACCGACGTGCTCGTGCCCGCCCTCGGCGACGACGAACACGAACTTGGGTGATCTTCGGGGGTAGAGCCCCGGAAACTCACCCAATTTCGTGGGGGCGTGGGGGCGTGGGTCAGAGCGACAGGTCGCCCGTCGCGGAGACCTTCGCCGGGCGGCCGATCAGCTCCTCGCCCGACACCAGCGCGTCGAGGCCCTCCTCGGTGGCGCCCCAGGCGCGGCGGCCGTCGTCGAGCAGCACCGCGGCGATGGCCCGCTCGGGCGTGTTGTCCCGGCTGTGGGCCACCGACCACGCCTCGACCGTCCCGGTCGCGCCCGACGGCCCGATGTCCTCGGCCAGCCCGCGGGCGGGGAGGGCGTCGACCTCGTCCTGCACCGACGCCCACCGGAACTCCCCGGAGGGAGGCGGCTCGGTCGACCACAGGCCCAGCACGTGCTTGGTGAGGTAGCCCCCGTTGGCGGTGACCAGGCCCAGCGACCCCGGGTCCTCCCGGAGCACGCCCAGCATCGTGGCGATCGAGTGGCTCACGTAGTTGTTCCACGGCCCGCCGGCGAACGACAGGCCGCCGGTCACGGTGAGCGGCCGGGCCGGGTCGTCGACCGGGAGCCCGAGCTCGTCGGCCGCCACCTGCACGGCCGAGGGGAAGCAGGAGTAGAGGTCGACGTGGGCCACGTCGTCGACGCCCCGGTCGACCAGGGAGAACAGCGACCGCCCGGCCAGCCGGATCGCCGGCGACGAGGCGAGGTCGTGCCGGTGCGACACGAAGTAGTGGTCGTGCGCCGCCGTGGCGGCCCACGGGAACACCCAGCGGTCCTCCGGGATCCCCAGCGCCCGGGCCCGCTCGACCGAGGTGACGATGAAGCCGGCGCCCTGGTCGACGGCGTTGTTGGCGTTCATCACCTTGGTGTAGGGCCAGGAGATCCAGCGGTTCGACTCGGAGGGCGTGCGCACCTCCTCGGGGGTCATCGCCTTCTGCACCCAGGCGTGCGGGTTGCCGGCGGCGACCTCGGAGAAGCGCGACCACAGGCGGGCCACGTGGTCGAGGTGCTCGTCGACCGACCGGCCCAGCCGGTGCCGGTAGGCCTGCTCGAACAGGGGGTAGATCTGCGTGGGCATCACCACGCCGCGGGAGATCTCGCCGGTGTGGTTGAGGGCGACGTCCTCGCCGGTGCGGCGGGCGGGCACGTCGTCGGGGGACTGCTCGGTCCAGCCCAGCTCGCGGCCCCCGCCGAAGGTCGACCGGGAGCGCCAGGCCTCGGCCCCGCCGATGAGCACCAGGTCGCGGGTGCCGGCGGCGATGTCGCGGCACGCCTGGGCCAGCAGGGCCTGGGGCTCGTTGCCGCCGACGGGCGACACGGCGGTGTCGCGGGGCGTCGCGCCCACCCGGGCGGCCACGAGGGCCGAGGGGTTGCCGTAGCGCCAGGTGAGCATGGCGACGACCCACACGGCGTCGGCGCCGGCGAGCAGGTCCGGCCCGGCCCCGGCGTCGTCGGCGGCGCGGCGCAGCGCTTCCGCGATGAGGTCGACGGGCTCGACCGGTGACGCTCCGCGGTCGATCCGGTTGCTCCACTGACCACCGCCGACGACCACGGGAAGACGAGGATCGAGTGCCACGCGGCCTCCTGCAGCTTGCGAATCGATGAACTTGACCGGCCGGTCAACTGTAGGAGGGGGTCGGTCCCCCTACAATCCCGACCATCAAGATCCTCCTGGTCTGCACTGCCAACCAGTGCCGCTCCCCCATGGCCGAGGGAATCCTCCGCGCGCAGCTCGCCAGCGCGGGCATCGCCGCGCAAGTGGGGTCGGCGGGGCTGCTGCCCGGGGGATCGCCGGCCCAGCCGGACGCGATCGCCGTGATGGCGGAGCGTGGCATCGACATCACCCGCCACGTCAGCTGCCAGCTCACGCCGCAGATCGCCCGGTCGGCCAACCTGGTCCTGGGCATGGCCCGCCAGCACGTGCGCGAGGCGTGCGTCGCCTACGGGGCGCTGCTGCAGCGGGCCTTCACGCTCAAGGAGCTGGTGCGGCGCGGCGAGGCCGCCGGCCCCCGCCGCAGCGACGAGACGCTCTACACCTGGCTCGGCCGCATCGGCACCGGCCGCCGGCCGAACGACCTGGTGGGCGACTCCGAGCTCGACGACATCGCCGACCCGATCGGTCGGCCCCGCCAGTTCTACGAGCAGACGGCAGACGAGCTCGAAGACCTCCTGCGACGGTTCGTCGACCAGGTGGTGGGAGCGGAGAGGCGCAGCGGTGCGGGTCAGCATCGGTTCTGACCACGCCGGGTTCGCCCTGAAGCAGCACCTCGTCGGCACGCTGGAGAAGCTGGGCCACGAGGTGATCGACCTGGGCACCGACAGCGAGGAGCCCGTCGACTACCCGCCGATCTGCGCCGCCGTGGCCCGCATGGTCGCGAACGGCGAGGCCGACCGGGGCATCGTCCTCGGCGGCTCGGGGCAGGGCGAGCAGATCGCGGCCAACAAGGTCCGCGGCGTGCGCGCCGCCCTCTGCAACGACCTCTACCTGGCCCGCATGTCGCGCCAGCACAACGACGCCAACGTGCTGTCGCTGGGCGGCCGCATCGTGGCGCCGGGCCTGGCCGACGAGATCGTGGAGCTGTGGCTGACCACGCCCTTCGACGGTGGCCGCCACGAGCGTAGGATCGGCCAGATCGCCGACATCGAGGCCCAGCCGTAACCGGCCGGGACACCTCGCCACACCACGTCCAAGGAAGTCGCCATGCCCTGGCCCACCGCCCCCGACGACGAGCTGTTCGGCCTCATCGACCGCGAGGTCGAGCGCCAGAACACCACCCTCCAGCTCATCGCCAGCGAGAACTTCGCCTCGCCGGCCGTCCTGCGCGCCACGGGGTCGGTGCTCACCAACAAGTACAGCGAGGGCTACCCGTCCAAGCGGTACTACGGCGGCAACGAGGTGATCGACGAGGTCGAGGACCTGGCCCGCGAGCGCGCCAAGGCGCTGTTCGGCGCCGAGCACGCCAACGTCCAGCCCCACTCGGGGGCCAGCGCCAACATGGCCGTGTACATGGCGCTGCTCGAGCCCGGCGACACCGTGCTGGGCCTGCGGCTGGACCAGGGCGGCCACCTCACCCACGGCTCGCCGGTCAACGCCAGCGGCCGGCTGTACAGGTTCGTGTCGTACGGCGTCACGCCCAGCGACGAGCGCATCGACGTCGACCAGATCCGCGACCTGGCGCTCGAGCACCGGCCGAAGCTGATCGTCACCGGCGCCACCGCCTACCCGCGCATCATCGACCCGGCGCCGTTCCGGCAGATCGCCGACGAGGTCGGCGCGCTGTTCATGTTCGACGCCGCCCACATCGCCGGCCTGATCGCCGGCGGGGTGCACCCCAACCCGGTGCCGCACGCCGACGTCGTCACCTTCACCACCCACAAGACGCTGCGCGGCCCGCGTGCCGGCTGCATCCTGTCGACCGCGGCGCTGGCCGAGAAGATCGACAAGTCGGTGTTCCCCGGCTTCCAGGGCGGCCCGCTCGACCACGTGATCGCGGCCAAGGCCGTGGCGTTCCACGAGGCGTCGCAGCCCGAGTTCCGCGACTACGCCGCCCAGGTCGTGGCCAACGCCGCGGCGCTGGCCGGCGCGCTGGCCGAGCGGGGGCTGCGGCTGGTGTCGGGCGGCACCGACAACCACCTGATGCTGGTCGACCTCCGCTCCTTCGACGCCGAGCTGTCGGGCAAGAAGGCCCGGCTGGCGCTCGACCGGGCCGGCATCAGCCTCAACGAGAACACGGTGCCCGACGACCCGCGCCCGCCCTACATCACCTCGGGCCTGCGCATCGGGAGCCCGGCGGTCACCACCCAGGGCATGCGCCAGCCGGAGATGGCCCAGGTCGCCGAGCTGATCCACCGCGTGCTGGTGGGGCGCGAGGACGACGCCGAGATCGCCGCCGTGCGCGACGAGGTCGTGGCCCTCTGCTCGAAGTTCGCCCCCTACCCGTCGTGACCCGAAGCCCAGGCTCCACGTGGAAGGGCTGACGGAGAGCGGCTACCTACCGGTCATCGGGGCCGCGTTCGCCGTCTCGTTCCTGAGCATGCCCCTGCTGCGGGCGCTGGCGTTCCGGTGGGGCGTGGTCGTCCACCCGGACGCCCGCCGCGTGCACAAGCGCCCGACCGCGGTGCTGGGCGGCGCCGGGATCCTCGGCGGGTTCCTGGCGGGGATGGGTGCCGCCTGGGCCGGCGGCCGCTTCGAGCCGACGTTCCAGACCATCACCCAGCCGCTGGGCGTGGCCCTGGCGGCCAGCGCCATGTACCTGGTGGGGCAGCTCGACGACCTCCGCGACGTGTCGGCCCCCGCCAAGATGGCCGGGATGGTGCTGTCGGGCAGCATCCTGTCGCTGTCCGGCGTGACCATCCTCTTCTTCCGCGTGCCGTTCGCCGGGCTGTTCTCGCTGTCGCCGGACCTGTCGGCGTTCGTCACCGTCGTGTGGGTGGTGGGGATGGCCAACGCCATCAACCTCATCGACGGCCTCGACGGCCTGGCCGGCGGCATCGTCGCCATCGCCGCCGGGGCGTTCCTGCTCTACGGCGAGCGCCTCAACGACCAGGGGATCATCGACGACTCCAACATCGGGCCGCTCATCGCCGCCTGCGTGCTCGGCACCTGCCTGGGCTACCTGCCGTGGAACGCGCACCCGGCGAAGATCTTCATGGGCGACGCCGGGGCGCTGCAGCTCGGCCTGCTGATGGCGGCGGCGACGATCGCGGTGGGCGGGAACACCCCGCCCGACGTGGAGTTCTCGGGCCAGGCGTTCTTCTTCTTCGCCCCGCTGTTCCTGCCGCTGGTGATCCTCGGCGTGCCGATCCTCGACACGGCGTGGGCGATCCTCCGGCGGGCGTCGAAGCGGTCGGGCGTGTCGGTGGCCGACAAGGGGCACCTGCACCACCGGCTGATGGCGCTGGGCCACGGGACCTGGCGCAGCGTGCTGATCCTGTGGACCTGGACGGCGCTGCTGTCGGCGCTGGTGCTGTACCCGGCCTACACCGGCCGGGGCAACGCGGTGGTCCCGATCGGCATCGCGGGTCTGGCGCTGATCCTCTACACCCTGTTCGCGCCGGGGGTGCGGTCCCGCCGGGGCAACGGCAACGGGGGCAACGGCCACGGCCGGGGCCAGGGGAAGGAGCACGGCGCCGGGGCGGTCCGCGAGCCGGCGCCGTCGACCTCGCCGGGGCCGGGCCCCGTCCCGGGCGTGGACCCTCGGGTCCCGCCGGCGCCGCCGGGGTCG
>DATCLV010000686.1:0-9833 GCA_036563745.1 Acidimicrobiales bacterium
TGGCCGGCAGCTCGGGGCCGGGGTCGACCACCGGGTCGGCGACCCCGCCCAGCCGCCGCAGGCTCGCCGCGACCATCGCCGCCTTCAGCCGGCGCTGGGCCGCCGGGTCGACGTGCTGCCAGCCGCAGCCGCCGCAGCCCAGGGCCTCCAGCGGGCACGGCGGCGCCACCCGCTCGGCGGCCGGGTCGACGATCTCGACCGCCACCGCCCGGGCGTGGTCGCGGCGCTCGGCCACCAGCTCGGCGCGGACGGTCTCGCCGGGCAGGGCGCCGCGCACGAGCACCACCCGGCCCTCGGCGTCCCGGGCGAGGCCGTCGCCGCCGACCGCCACGTCGGTGATCGCCAGGGTCTGCGTCATCGCCGGGACCCTGCCGAGGGGGCGGCGCGCTTCCCGGCGCCCGCGCCCCCGCCGGCGCTGCGGTCGCCCTTCCCGCCGGCGGGTCGGGGCCGATCGCCGCCCGCGGCCCGCTCCAGCGCCCGGACCTCGTCTTGGGTGAGCTCCCGCCACTCCCCCGGCGCCAGCTTCCGGTCGCGCAGCGGCCCGATCCGGGTGCGCACCAGGCGCTGCACCGGGTGGCCGACCGCCTCGCACATCCGCCGCACCTGGCGGTTGCGGCCCTCGTGGATCACCAGCCGCAGCGCCCCGTCGGCCAGCACCGACACCTTGGCGGGCGCGGTGCGGCCGTCCTCGAGGTCGACGCCCTCGCGCAGCCGCCGCAGTGCGCCCCGCGACGGGGTCCCCCGCACCTCGGCCAGGTACTCCTTGTCGACGCCATGGGAGGGGTGCGCCACCCGCTGGGCCAGGTCGCCGTCGTTGGTGAGCAGCAGCAGGCCCTCGGTGTCGGCGTCGAGGCGCCCGACCGAGAACACCCGCGGCTCGGGCGGCACCAGCGACACCACCGTCGGCCGGCCCTGCGGGTCCGACGAGGTCGACACCACGCCCCGCGGCTTGTTGAGCAGGTAGTACACGAGGCCGGGGCGGACCCCGATCGGCACGCCGTCGACCTCGACCCGGTCGTGGTCGGGGTCGACGCGGGTGCCGGGCGTGGCGACGACGCCGTTGACGGTCACGCGCCCGTCCTCGACCATCTCGTCGCACACCCGCCGGCTCCCCAGCCCGGCCCGGGCCAGGACCTTCTGGAGCCGCTCGCCCCGCGGGGCGTCGTCGCTAGCGGATCTCGTCGTCGTCCTCTTCTTCCTCGTCGTCGGCATCGAGGTCGTCGTCGTCGAAGTCGACCACGTCGAGGTCGTCGGACTCGGCGGGCTCGAACCCCTCGACGTCGGGGTCGTCCTCGTCGTCCTCGTCGAAGTCGTCCTCCGTCCGGTCGTCGAGGTCGTCGGTGGCCTCGACCCGGACCACGTGGACGCTGGACGACCCGTTCACCGGCCCCGACCCGTTCGGCGCCGCGCCGTACCCACCGGCCTCGTCGGCCGCGTTGGCCTCCTCCAGCCCCGACAGGTCGTCGGGCACGCTGGCCCCGGTCAGCTCGTCGTCGGTCAGCCGCTCGTCGCCATCCTCGGCGCGGAGCTCGTCCAGCTCGTCGTCACGGGCCATCGCGTCCTCGGGCCGCAGCGGCTCCCGATCGGGCCGCAGGCCCTGCTCCAGCTGCTCCACGATGTCGGCCGACGGCACGAAGTCGCGCAGCGGCGGCAGCTCGTCCAGGCTGTTCAGGCCCAGCTTCTCGAGGAACAGCCGGGTGGTGCCGAACAGCACCGCCTGGCCGGGGCCGGGGTCCTTGCCGACCTCGTCGATGTAGCCCCGCTGCTGGAGCGTCCGCATCACGCCGTCGACGCTCACGCCCCGGATCGACGCCACCTGGGCCCGGGACAGCGGCTGCTTGTAGGCCACGATCGCCAGCGTCTCCAGGGCCGCCGCCGACAGCTTGCCGCTCTGCCCCTCCAGCACCAGGCGCTCGACGTAGGGGGCCTGGTCGGGGTGGGTCTGGTAGCGCCAGCCGCCCGCGACCTGCACGAGCTGGAACCCGCGGCCCTCCTCCTCGTAGCCGTCGGCCAGCTCGCGGCACAGCTCGTCGACCATCGCCGGCGAGACCTCCAGCAGCTGCGCGAGCAGGTGCGACGACAGCGGCTCCTCGGCCACCAGCACCAACGCCTCGATCGCCCGCTTGGCCGACGCCCGCAGGCGGTCGCCCAGATCCGTCATCTCCTCGCTCCCTCAGTTGTCGGGCGTGTCGTGAAGGCGTCCGGTCAGCCTTCGTAGGCGTCCATGGCCTCGAGCTGGCCGACGTCCAGGGCGTCGCGCTCGGGGCCGATCCACTGGATGTGGATGTCGCCGAACCGCTCGCCCTGGTCGAGGTCGACCAGCCCGCGCTTGAACATCTCGAGGATCGCCAGGAAGCGCACCACCACGTCGAGCCGCTCGACCAGACCGCCGGTCAGCCGCCGGAACGTGATCCGCCCCACCCGGGGCAGCTCGTCGGCCAGCTCGGCGATGGCGTCGGTGACCGAGGCCCGGATGGGCGCCACGTGGTGCAGGTCGACGCTGGGCTTCGGCTTCGGCGCCGTGGCCTTGAGGTAGGCGAGCCGCAGATCCTCGGGTGTGACCGAGGCCAGCAGGTCGGGCATGAGGCCGACGAACCGCTCGTCGATGCCGACCTTGCGCGGGTAGCTGCGCCCGGCCTCGCCGGCCAGCACCTGCATGGCGATGGCCGCTTCCTTGAACGTCTTGCACTCGACGAGCCGGTGCAGGAGCAGGTCGCGCTCCTCCCACAGCGCCAGCTCGTCGTCGAGCTCCATCTCGTCGACCGAGGGCAGCAGCCGCCGGCTCTTCAGCTCGACCAGCGTCGCCGCGATCATCAGGAAGTCGGTCGTGATCTCGAGGTCGAGCCGCTCCAGCTGCTCGAGGTAGGCCAGGTAGCCGTCGACGATCGTCGACAGGCTCACCTCGTAGAGGTCGACCTGCTCGCGCAGGATGAGGTGCAGCAGAAGGTCGAACGGTCCCTCGAAGACGGGGGTCTGCACCTCGTAGGACATCGAAGCCATGCTAATCAGCGCGGGATATCGGACTGGCGCATGGAGGACGTGTCGCCGCTCGCCGGGCTGCGGAGCCGCGTGGCGCCACCGTTGCAGGGGCAGGCGCGCCGCTGTCGCGGGCGAGGGTGCCGTGCGACGCGCCCCGATGCGCAGCCGGCGGGCACACGGCCGTGGCCGGCGAGCGGGAGACCCGCTGGCTAGTCGTCGTCGGCGGCCTTGAGGGCCAGGCCGACGGGTTGGGGGACCGTCCAACGGCTCGGGGGCATGTGGTGCTCGCGGGCCCAGCCGACCGTGAGCGGGTCGCTGCCGGCCGCCACCAGCAGCTCGGCGCCGATCTCGTCGTGGCACAGGTAGCGGCCGACCCGGCGCAGCGGGCCCTTCCCGAACCGCCAGCGGACCGCCCGGCCGTGCCCGAACACCAGGCCCAGCACCGTGGCGAGCGCCCGCCGGACCGGCCCGTAGCGGGCCTCGACCTTGCCGACGTCGTGGAGCAGCGCGGCGGCCAGCACCGGGCGGGCGGCGGCCGGGCCCAGCTCGTCGGCGGTGCGGCGGGCGACCCCGACGGCGTGGCGCCGGTCGGCCCCCGACATGCGGTCCCACAGGGCCTCCTCGCCCGGCAGCAGCGACGCCCGAGCCCAGGCGTCGTCCTCCGCCCGGGGACCACCCGGCCACAGCGAGCCGAAGAACCGCCGGACCAGGTGCAGGAGGTGGGCCATCAGGCGAGACGTGACGAGAGCTACGCGTGTTCGATGCAGTAGCGCGCCGCGGGCATCGCCTCGAGGCGCGCCTCACCGATCGGGCGACCGCAGCGCTCGCACACGCCGTAGGTGTCGTCGTCGAACTTCGCCAGGGCCCGCTCCGTCTCCGTGAGCTGCTCCCGCAGGCTCTTGAGCATCGCCTGGGTCTCACCCTGCTCGGCGGCGACCTGTCCCGAGTCCGCGAAGTTCTCGTCGTAGGACAGGGCCTCCTCACCGCCGATCGCCTCTATCTGGGCGCGGAGGCGTTCGCTCTCGGCCTCGAGCTGGCCGCGCAGTGTCGAGAGCAACGTTCTGTCCGGCACCCGAGGAAGGGTATCGGAGCGTGCCGACACAAGCCCGAAGTGTGGCGGGAGCAGGCGTTCAGCGCACCGCCCGGGGGTGTGCGGCCCGGTAGGCGGCGAAGAGCCGCTCGGTCGCGACCTTCGTGTACACCTGCGTGGTGCTGATCGACGCGTGGCCGAGCAGGGTCTGCACCGACCGGATGTCGGCGCCGTGGTCGAGCATGTGGGTGGCGCACGAGTGCCGCAGGACGTGCGGGCTCAGCTTCTCCCCCAGCCCGACGGCCTCGCCGTACCGCTTCACCACCAGCCACGCCCCCTGCCGGGTCAGCCGGCCGCCCCGCCGGTTGAGGAACACCGCCTCGGCGTCGCCCCGGCGGCGCCACTGCGCGGGCGCCATCGCCCCCCGGCCGGCGGGCGACAGCCACTCCTCCAGCGCCTTCGCCGCCAGCCGGCCGATCGGCACCACCCGCTCCTTCGACCCCTTGCCGAACGCCCGGAGCAGGCGCGACTCCAGGTCGACCGCCCCCAGCGACAGGCCGACCAGCTCGGAGATCCGCAGCCCGGTGCCGTAGAGCACCTCGAGGATCGCCCGGTCGCGGCGGGCCACCGGCTCGTCGCCGACCACGGCGTCGAGCAGCATCGTCACCTCGTCCTCGTCGAGCGCCTTGGGGAGCCCGGCGGGGACCGGGGGGACGGCGACGTCCGCCCCCGGGTCGGTGGGCAGCCGCTCCTCCTCCACCAGGAACCGGTAGAGCGACCGCACGACCACCACCGACCGCTTCACGGTCTCGGGGGCCAGCCCCGCCCCCTGCAGGTCGGCGATGTAGGCCTCGATCCGCCGCTCGTCGACGTCGGCCAGGGCCACGGCGCCACCGGAACCGTCGCCGCCGGCCTCGGCCGTCAACCAGCGCCAGAAGCGGCGGGCGTCCCGGCGGTAGGCGGCGAGCGTCGACGGCGCCCGGCCCTTCTCGGCCGCCAGCCACGACAGCCACTCCTCGACCTCCAGGGGGAGGAGCGGCTCGTCCACCGCGGGCCCGTCCCGTGCGACCCGGGCGCGCCGGTCAGCCCCGGCGCGCCGCGAGGAGCAGGGCGATGACGGTCTTCGAGTCGGCGATCCGCCCGTCGTCCACCATCGCCAGGGCGTCGTCCAGGGGGAACCGCTCCACCAGCATGTGCTCCTCCTCGGCGCCGTGCCGGTCGTCGGGGATCTCGACCAGGCCGGTGGCCAGGAACACCACCACCGACTCGTCGGAGCAGCCGGGCGAGTTGAAGAAGGTGGTCAGGTGCTCGAGGTGGTCGGCCTTGAGCCCGGCCTCCTCCGCCAGCTCGCGCCGGGCGGTCTCGGCCGGCGGCTCGCCGTCGACGTCGCGCAGCCCGGCCGGGATCTCCCACAGCTCGTCGTCGACCGCCACCCGGTACTGGCGCACCAGCGTGACCGTGCCGTCGTCGTGCAGCGGCAGCGCCGCCACCGCGCCCGGGTGGTGGAGGACCTCGCGCGCCAGGCGCTCACCGCCCGGCGCCTCGACCGTGACCTCGGCGGCCCGCAGCAGGCGGCGGCCCGTCCAGGCGGTCCGCTCCTCGACGATGCGGAACCGGGGCCTGTCGGCGTCGGCCGCGCTCACCGCACGGCCCGCAGTGGCTCCGGGGCATCGGCCCCGGCGGGCGCACCCGTGCCGTTGGCCGGGCCGGCGCCGGCGCCGTCGGCACCGTCGGCCGCACCCACGGCCTCGGAGCCCGCCTCGGCCGGCTCGACCTCGTCGACCGGGAACAGGTGCGGGCGGCGGCCCTCGGCCCGGGCCAGCGCGGCGGCCACGAACTCGCGGAACAGCGGCGCCGGCCGGTTGGGGCGGCTCTTGAACTCGGGGTGGGCCTGGGTGCCGACCCAGAACGGGTGGTTCTTCAGCTCGATGAACTCGACCAGGCGGCCGTCAGGCGACTCGCCGGAGCAGACGAAGTCGGTGCCGTCGAACTTGGCCCGGTAGCGGGGGTTGAACTCGTAGCGGTGCCGGTGGCGCTCGGAGACGACCTCCTTGCCGTAGGCCTTGGCCACCAGCGAGCCCGGGACGAGCTCGGCCACGCACGCCCCCAGCCGCATCGTGCCGCCCATGTCGGTGACGTCGCGCTGGCTGTCCATCAGGTCGATCACCGGGTGCGGGGTGCTCGGGTCCATCTCGGTGGAGTTGGCGCCGGCCAGGCCCAGCACGTTGCGGGCGTACTCGATCGTCATCATCTGGAGGCCGAGGCACAGGCCCAGGCAGGGGATGTCGTGCTCGCGGGTGTAGGCGGCGGCGGCGATCTTGCCCTCGGTGCCGCGCTCGCCGAACCCGCCGGGGATCACCACGCCGTCGAGGTCGTGCATGCGGCCGTCGGTCAGGAGCCCCTCGACCTCCTCGGCCTGGATCCACTCGATCTCGATCCTGGTGCCGTGGTGAAAGCCGCCGTGGCGGAGCGACTCGACCACCGACAGGTAGGCGTCGGGGAGGCTCACGTACTTGCCGATGATCCCGATGCGGACGCTGCGGGTGGCGGCCTCGATGCGCTCGACCATCCGCCGCCACTCGGTGAGCTCGGCGGGGGCGGCGTCGAGCTGCAGCAGCTCGCACACCTGGGCGTCGAAGCCCTCGTCGTGGAGCACCAGCGGCACGGCGTAGAGGTTCTCGGCGTCGGCGGCGTTGACCACCGACGCCACCGGTACGTCGCAGAGCCGGGAGATCTTCTGCTTCAGCGCGTCGGACAGGGGCCGCTCGCTCCGGCACACGATGATGTCGGGCTGGATGCCGCGGGCCCGCAGCTCGGTGACCGAGTGCTGGGTGGGCTTGGTCTTCTGCTCGCCCGAGGGGCCGATGAACGGCACCAGCGTGACGTGGACGTAGCAGACGTTGGCCCGGCCGACGTCGAGGCGGAACTGCCGGATCGCCTCGAGGAACGGGAGGATCTCGATGTCGCCGACGGTGCCGCCGATCTCGGTGATGACGACGTCGACGTCGTCGCTGTCGAGCCGGGTGATCCGGCGCTTGATCTCGTCGGTGATGTGCGGGATGACCTGGACCGTCTTGCCCAGGTAGTCGCCGCGTCGCTCGGCGGCCAGCACCGCCGAGTAGATCGAGCCGGTGGTGGCGTTGGAGGCGCGCGACAGCGGCTCGTCGATGAAGCGCTCGTAGTGGCCCAGGTCGAGGTCGGCCTCGCCCCCGTCGTCGGTGACGAACACCTCCCCGTGCTCGAAGGGGTTCATCGTCCCGGGGTCGACGTTGATGTAGGGGTCGAGCTTCTGCATCGTGACCCGGAGGCCCCGGGACTTCAGCAGGCGCCCCAGGGACGATGCGGTGATGCCCTTGCCGAGGGAACTCGCGACGCCCCCCGTGACGAAGATGTGCTTGGCCACGGGATCCCAGCTTACCGCCGCCACCGCGCGCGGCCGTGGATCCCCTCGGCTTTTCGGCGCCTCCGGTGGGCGCGGCAGCCCCGGGGATCCGCGGTCTCCGACGGTCGGGAGCGGGTCAGTCGGCGATGTGCAGCGCCGTCCGCACCCCCTTCTTGTCCCGGATGTTGGCGATGGCCTGGTCGACCTCGTCGAGCCCGTACCGGTCGGTGACCATCCCGGCCAGGTCGAGCTTCCCGGCCTTGGCGAGCTCGAGGAACCGCGGGATGTCACGCTGGGCGTTCACGCTGCCGAGCGCGCAGCCGACGAGCTTCTTCTCCGACAGGCCGAAGGCGGCGGCGATCGGGACCTTGATGCCCTGGTCGATCGGCGGCGCCCCGATGACCACGGTGGTGCCGCCGTTGCGGACCGCGTCGAGGCCGACCTCCGACAGGGCGCCGATGCCGGCCGCCTCGAAGGCGTAGTCGACGCCGATGCCGCCGGTGAGCTCCTTGCAGTGGGCGGCCACGTCGGTGGTGGTCGGGTCGATCACGTGGGTGGCGCCGAAGGCGCGGGCGCCCTCCCGGCGCGCCTCGACCGGGTCGGCGACGATCACCATCGACGCCGACGCCAGCCGGGCGCCCTGGGCCACGGCGATGCCGATGCCGCCGGCGCCGGTGATCAGCACGGTGGCGCCGGGCTCGACCGCGGCGGTGTTGAGCACCGCGCCGACGCCGGTCTGGACCGCGCAGCCGACCACGCAGGCCTCGCCGAGGTCGACGTCGTCGGGCACCTTGATCGCCGCCTCCTGGGGGACGACCGTGTACTCGGCCCAGCCGCCGATGCCGACGCCCCGGAACACCGGCGCCCCGCCCCGGGAGAACGGCGTCGTGCCGTCGGCCCGGGTGGCCGTGTAGAGCGACATCGAGAACTTGGCGCACAGCGTGGGCTGGTTGCGCACGCAGAAGTAGCAGCGCCCGCAGTTGGGCAGCGGGCAGAGCACCACCTTGTCGCCCACGGCCAGGCCGTCGACCTCGGACCCCACCGCGTCGACCACGCCACCCGCCTCGTGGCCCAGCACCACCGGCAGCATGCCGGGGATCGAGCCGTCGATGAAGCTGTAGTCGGAGTGGCAGATGCCGCAGTCGGTGACCCGCACCCGAACCTCGGTCGCCCGCGGCTCCTCGACGTCGATCTCGTCGACCTTCAGCGCCCCGACGCCCTCCAGCACGGCTGCACGCATGACGGTTCCCCCTGGTCGTGTGTCGGGCGCCCGCCGACCGCGAGCGCCGCGCCCGTGGCCGGGAGATTAGGCCGAGTCCACCGGACCTGGCCCGACGGGCTCCCCCGGCCGCGGGCGCGGGCCACCCGTCAGCTGATGCCGACGGCCTGCTCGACGGCGGCGATCACCACCTCGACCGGGGACTGGGCGTCCTGCACCTGGATGGTCTTCTTCACCTCGAGGGGCTGGTACTCGGTGGTGGTGAGGGTCGACCCCTCGTCCGCGCGGCCGGTGAACAGCTGGCGCATGAGGTCGGCCTGGCTCTGCCGGGCGAACGCGTCGTAGGAGCTCCACTGGGGGAGCACGTTCCCCGGGACGATCTCCTGGGCACCCGCCCCCGCCGGCAGGGCGAGGACACCGAAGGCCACGCCGGTGGCGGCCAGGGTCGCTCGAACCTTGTTCATCTGTCTCTCCTGGGTCATCGCCCGACCGGCCGCGCAACATAGCATGGCCGCCACGTTCAGTGGCTGGAAGGTCACCCAGGCGACACGAACCCTCGGGCGGGGCCTGCCGGCCCCGAGCCCCGACCGGGCCTACGACGACGTCTGCGGCGTGACCGGCTCGCGGCCGAGCTGGTCGAGGGCCCGCAGCGGGGCGACCCGGTCGATGACCTTGCTGAACGACACGACCTCGCTCACCAGGTTCAGCGCCAGGACCACCACGAGGACCCCCACCCGGACGCCGGTCGAGCACGTGACCAGCACGCCCAGTCCCAGCACGGCGCCGAGGACGTTGGACCCCGCGTCGCCCAGCATCAGCTGCTCGCGCAGGTCGGGGACCAGGAGGCCCGCGCCCGCGCCCAGCGCCAGGGCGACGCCGGCGAGCTGCGGCTCCGGCCCGACGGCGACGACCAGGACGACCCCGGCGAGCAGGCTGACCTTCACCACCCGGCCGGGCCGGCGGTCGAAGAGGTTGGCGAGGTTGGCGGACAGGGCGACGAGTGCCCCGTCGGCGACGACCTGCAGCAGGTCGTCGCGGCTGAACGGGGCGGCCACCACGAGCCCCAGCGCCGCGCCGCCGAAGAGCTTGGCGCCGCCGGTGGTCATCCGGCCGCGCGCCAGCTCCGCGAGGTGGCCCTTGAAGCCGCCGCTCTGGCCCTCGCCGCCGAGGTCGTCGAGCAGGCCCAGCAGGGCGAAGCCGACGGCCACCGGGACGGCGAGGGC
>DATCLV010000695.1:0-3351 GCA_036563745.1 Acidimicrobiales bacterium
CGGGCGCCGGCGAAGATCGACCCGAAGTTGAAGCCCTCGTAGCCCTCCGGGTACTCGAGCAGGTGGCACTGCATGTCGATCACCGGCATGTCGTCGCCGAGGGTGTCGAGGGCGACGTCGGGATCGACCATCGCGTCCTCGGGCACGTCGTAGGTGCCCCCGGGCTCCTGGCCCTCGTCGGACGACTCCTTCGAGCAGGCGGCGAGCGCGTACAGCGTGGTGGCGGCGCCCATCGACGAGAGGAGGAAGCGCCGCCGGTCCATGCCGATGCGGCGGGCGTTCTCCTCGCACATCTCCCGGGCCCGGCGTTGCGCCTCCTTGACGACGTCGGACGTCGGGACCGGCGGGTACTCGCAGTTGGAGACCGGATCGAGCTTGATCGGCAAGCCCGGGTCGACGGGTTCTCTGGCGGCCATGGACTATCCCCCCGGTGGATCCGCCGAGCGCGCGGTCGCCCGGCGAGCCCGTTCGTTGCGTGACGTGTGCAGTCTGACGCATGGGGGCGTAAGCCGCCCGTTAAAAGCAACTCGCGGTAACGCACGGATCGTGGCCGACGCGGGTCGCGCCGTGTGTTAGGAATCCCTAACGTGCGTGTCCCTGCTCCGCCATCCGTCGACCGAGACGCCGACGACCCGGACGAACCCGAGCCCGACGACGACCCGGCGCTCGCCCGCCAGCGGCACCGCGAGTCGTCGGCCCGCACCTACGCCCGCCGCCTCCCGCTGAACCTGGTGGCGGGCCACGGGGTCACGGTCCGCGACAGCCACGGCCGCGAGTACGTCGACTGCCTGGCCGGCGCCGGCGCCCTGCCGCTGGGCCACGCCCACCCGGTGGTCGTCGAGGCGATCGAGCGGGCCCTGCGCGACGAGCTGCCCCTCACCACGCTCGACCTGATGACGCCGGCCAAGGACGCCTTCGTCGAGGCGCTGTTCGCCGTGCTGCCCCCGCACCTGCGCGACGGCCGCATCCAGTTCTGCGGGCCCACCGGCGCCGACGCCGTCGAGGCCGCGGTGAAGCTGGCCCGCACCGCCACCGGCCGCACCGGGGTCGTCGCCTTCGGGGGCGGCTACCACGGGATGACCCAGGGCACGCTGGCGCTCACCGGGGCGCTCGACCCCAAGCGCGCCCTCGGCCCGCTGCTGGCCGACGTGCACCACCTGCCGTTCCCCAGCGGCTACCGGTGCCCGTTCGGGTCGGGCTCGGCGGCCGAGAGCGCCGAGCTGTGCGCCCAGGCCCTGGCGTGGGCGCTGCACGACGACCACAGCGGGATCGTCCCGCCCGCCGCCGTGGTGGTGGAGCCGGTGCAGGGCGAGGGCGGCGTGCACCCGGCGCCGCCGGCGTTCGGCCGGGCGGTGCGGGCGACCACGCGCGCCACGGGCACGCTGCTGGTGGTCGACGAGGTGCAGACCGGGCTGGGCCGCACCGGCACCCTGTGGGCCGGGCCGGGGGTGGGGCTCGACGCCGACGTGCTGGTGCTGTCGAAGGCGATCGGCGGCGGGCTGCCGCTGGCGGTGGTGGTCTACCGGCGCGACCTCGACGTCTGGGCCCCGGGCGCCCACGCCGGGACGTTCCGGGGCAACCAGCTGGCGATGGCCACCGGGGCGGCGACGATCCGCCACGTGGTGGCCGAGGGGCTGGCCGACCACGCCGCGGCGATGGGCGCCCGCCTGGTGGAGGGCCTGCGCTCGGCCGGGGTCGGGTCGCCGTGGGTCGGCGACGTGCGGGGCCGGGGCCTGATGGTCGGCGTCGAGCTGGTCGACCCCGACCGCCTCGACCGCACCGGCACCCCCGTCCCCGACGGCGCCCGGGCCGCCGCGCTCCAGCGGGGGATGCTCGAGAAGGGCGTGATCGCCGAGGTCGGCGGCCGGGAGGACGCGGTGCTGCGGTTCCTGCCGCCCCTGGTGATCGACGCGGCCACGGTCGACCGGGTGGTCGACGCGTTCGGCAAGGCGCTGGCGGACCTGCCGTGACGGCGACCCCGCCCGCGTCGCCGGGCCCGCACGGCGTCCGACCCGCCGCCCTCGCCGTGCTCGACGCCCTGGAGCGCTGGGCGTTCCGACCGGGGCCTGCCGGCGCCGTCGCCCCGCCCGACCTGCGGGCACGGATCGCGGCCATCGACGTGCTGCCCGAGGAGGGCGAGCCGTTCGAGGCGGTGCTCGACGACCTGGGCGACCGGGTGCTGGCCCACGGGGTGCGGCCGTGGGACCCGGCGTGCCTCGCCCACCTCCACGCCCCCACGCTCCCCGAGGCGGCGGCCGCCGAGCTGGCGATCGGGGCGACGAACCAGTCGCTCGACTCCTACGACCAGGCCCCCGCCGCCACCCTGCTGGAGGACCACCTGGTCCGGTGGCTGGCCGGGCACCTGGGCCTGCCGCCCACGGCGTCCGGGGTGCTGACCGCCGGGGGCACGGCGTCGAACCTGCTGGGCCTGCTGCTGGCCCGCGACCACGCCGCCGGCCCCGGCGAGCCGGCGGTCGCCGACCACGGCCTGCCGCCCGAGGCCACCGGCTGGCGGATCGTCGCCTCGGCCGACGCCCACTTCTCGGTGGCGCGGGCCGCGGCGGTGCTGGGCCTCGGCCGGTCGGCGGTGGTGCCGGTGCGGGTCGGCGACGAGGGCGGCATCGACGTCGCCGCCCTCGACCGCACCCTCGACGACCTCGACCGCGCCGGCCGGCGGGTGATCGCCCTCGTCGGCACCGCCGGCACCACCGACCGGGGCGCGGTCGACCCGCTCCCCGCCCTGGCCGACCGGGCCGCGGCGCGGGGCGCCTGGTTCCACGTCGACGCCGCCGTGGGCGTGGCGTTCGCGTTCAGCGACCGCCTGCGGCCCCGGCTCGCCGGCCTGGAGCGGGCCGACTCGGTGACCGCCGACCTCCACAAGCTGTGCTGGCAGCCGATCGGGGCGTCGGTGCTGCTGGCCGCCGACGGGCGGCGGCTCGGCGTGGTCCGCCACCCCAGCGACTACCTCGACCGCCCCGACGACGACCCGCTCGACCCCGACGACCCGCTCGGCGACGGCGACGGCACCGGCGGGGGTGCCGGGGGTGCCGTCCCCTGCAACCTCGTCGCCCGGTCGCTCGACACGTCCCGCCGGTTCGACGCCCTCAAGGTCGTGGCCTCGTTGCGCACGCTCGGCCGCCGGCGGCTCGGCGCCGGGGTGGAGCACCTGGTCGACACGGCGGCGGCCGTCGCCGGGACGATCACCGCCACCCCCGACCTGGAGCTGGTCGTCCCACCGTCGTCGATCACCGTGCTGTTCCGCTGGCACCCCCCGGGGGTCGCCGAGGCCGACCTCGACGCCGCCAACGCCGCGATCCAGCGCGAACTTTTCGCCCAGGGCCTCGCGGTGCT
>DATCLV010000715.1:0-4347 GCA_036563745.1 Acidimicrobiales bacterium
CGTCCGGGTCGAGCGCCCGGTCGAACAGGGCCTCGACCGCGGCGATCGCGACGGCGGCGTTGTCGGCCTGGTGGGCGCCGTGGACCGGGAGGAACACGTCGTCGTAGCGGCCGTGCGGCGTCACCACCGCGACCAGGTGGCCGCCGATCGCCAGCTTGTCCTGCTCCACGCCGAAGTCGCGCTCCCGCAGCCACAGCGGCTCGGGGCCCTCGGCCTCGAACACCGGCAGCAGGTCGGGGTCGGTCTCGCCCAGCACCAGGTGGCGCCCGGCGGTGACGATGCCGGCCTTCTCCTCGGCGATGCGGCGGCGCCAGTCGCCCTCGCCGTCGGTGTGGTCGCGGCCCACGTTCGTGATCACCGCCACCTGCGCCTCGGCCACGTTGGTGGCGTCGAAGCGGCCCAGCATCCCCACCTCGACCACGGCCACGTCGACCGCGATCTCCGCGAACCACGCGAACGCCGCCGCGGTCAGCAGCTCGAAGTGCGACGGCCGGACGCCGCCGGACTCCTCCAGCACCAGCGGCTCCAGCGCCGCCAGGTCACCGACGACCCGGGCCAGGTCCTCGGGCTCGATCGGCTCGTTGTTCCAGGTCAGCCGCTCGATGAGGTGCTCGAGGTGCGGGCTCCCGTAGGTGCCGACGGACAGGCTGTGCGCGGCCAGGAGCGCCGTCACCATCCGGGCCGTCGAGCCCTTCCCGTTGGTGCCGCTGATGTGCACCACCGGGAACGCCTGCTCGGGGTTGCCCAGCACCTCGCTCAGCACGTGCATCGTGTCGAGCGACAGGCCGGTCACCCGGCCGGCGACGCCGACGGACTTCTCCAGGTCGGTGTGGTCGTCGAGGAAGGCGACCGCCTCGTCGAGGGTGGTGACCGCTCGCGCTGGACGGGCGCGCCGCGGCCGGCTCACGCCGATCCGCTACGGAGCGCTCGCCAGCACCGCATGGTCGGAGGCCGGCGACGACCCGTCAGGAGGCCGCCCGGCGGGGCCGCTGCTGCCGGGGCACGTCGGAGCGGGGCACCAGCGTGGGGTTCACCTTCTCCAGGACCGTGTCGCGGTCGATGACGCACCGGCCGACGTCGCTGCGGCTGGGCAGCTCGTACATCAGGTTGAGCAGCACCTCTTCGAGGATCGCCCGCAGACCGCGGGCGCCGGTGCCCCGGAGGAGCGCCTGCTCGGCGATCGCCTCCAGCGCCTCGTCGGCGAAGTGCAGCTCCACGTCCTCGAACTCGAAGATCTTCTGGTACTGCTTGACCAGGGCGTTCTTCGGGTCGACGAGGATGCTGACGAGGGCGTCGCGATCCAAGCTCGACACCGCCCCGATCACCGGCAGGCGGCCGACGAACTCGGGGATCAGACCGAACTTGAGCAGGTCCTCGGGCTGCACGTGCTCGAGGAGCGCGCCCAGCTCCTTGTCCTGGTAGCGGCGCACGTCGGCGGTGAAGCCCACGCCGTTGTTGCCCATCCGGCTCTCGATGATCTTCTCGAGCCCGGCGAACGCACCACCGCAGATGAACAGGATGTTGGTGGTGTCGATCTGGATGAACTCCTGGTGGGGGTGCTTGCGACCCCCCTGGGGCGGCACCGAGGCGGTGGTGCCCTCCAGGATCTTCAGCAGGGCCTGCTGCACGCCCTCGCCCGACACGTCGCGCGTGATCGACGGGTTCTCGCTCTTGCGGGCGATCTTGTCGATCTCGTCGATGTAGATGATGCCGGTCTCGGCCTGCTTGACGTCGTAGTCGGCGGCCTGGATCAGCTTGAGCAGGATGTTCTCGACGTCCTCGCCCACGTAGCCGGCCTCGGTCAGCGCCGTGGCGTCGGCGATGGCGAACGGCACGTTGAGCATCCGGGCCAGCGTCTGGGCCAGCAGCGTCTTGCCGCAGCCCGTGGGCCCGATGAGCAGGATGTTCGACTTCGACAGCTCGACGTCGCTGGCCTGCGTGCCGTACTGGACCCGCTTGTAGTGGTTGTAGACGGCGACCGACAGGATCTTCTTGGCGTGCTCCTGCCCGACGATGTAGTCGTTCAGGAAGTCGTAGATCTCGACCGGCTTGGGCAGCTCGTCGAACCGCAGCTCACTCGGCTCGGTGAGCTCCTCCTCGATGATCTCGTTGCACAGGTCGATGCACTCGTCGCAGATGTAGACGCCCGGGCCCGCGATGAGACGCTTGACCTGCTTCTGCGACTTCCCGCAGAAGGAACACTTGAGCAGCTCCCCGCCGTCTCCGAACTTCGCCACGTCAGGTCCCCCGTCCCTTCTGCACTCGTGCCACTAGTTGGACCTGCCGATGGGGCCGGTCATGTCCGCTGCCTGCCGCGCCGTGATCACGTCGTCGATGATGCCGTAGTCCTTGGCTTCCTCGGCGCTCATGACGAAGTCGCGATCGGTGTCGCGGTGGATGCGATCGATGTCCTGGCCGGTGTGCTCCGCCAGGATCTCCTCCAGCAGCGATCGCATCCGGAGGATCTCCTTGGCGGCCAGCTCCACGTCGGTGGCCTGGCCACCCGCCTGACCCCAGGGCTGGTGGAGGAGGATGCGGGCGTGCGGCAGGGCGAGGCGCTTGCCCTTGGTGCCGGCCGCCAGCAGGACCGCCGCCGCCGAGGCCGCCTGACCGAAGCAGATCGTGCTCAGGTCGGGCTTGATGAAGCGCATCGTGTCGTAGATGGCGAACAGCGCCGTGATGTCGCCACCCGGGCTGTTGATGTAGATGCTGATGTCCTTGTCGGGGTTCTCCGACTCGAGGTGGAGCAGCTGCGCGCACACCAGGTTCGCGACGGTGTCGTCGATCGGGGTGCCCAGGAAGATGATGTTCTCCTTGAGCAGCCGGCTGTAGAGGTCGTAGGCCCGCTCACCCCGGTTGGTCTGCTCGACGACCGTCGGCACCAGGTAGTTGCGGATCACCGTGTCGTGATTCACTCGCGCTCCGTGTCCTCGTCGCTGTCGGTGTCGATTCGGTCGGTGTCGTCGCTGCTGTCGGTCGGGGTGCTGGAGGTGCTCGTGCTGCCGTCGCCGACCTCGAGGTCGGCCCGATCGACGGGCTTGCCCTCCTGGTCGACGAGCTCGACCCGCTCCACGAGCCAGTCGAGCGCCTTGCGCTTCCTGATGTCCGAGCGTAGCCCTGGGAGCTGGCCACCGCGTTCCAACCGCTCGCGGACCTTGGCCGGCTTCTCGCCCAGGCGGACGGCCACGGCCTCGATCTCGGCGTCGATGTCGTCCTGGTCGCAGGTGATGCCCTCGGCGTCGGCGACGGCCCGCAGGGCCAGGTCGACCTTGACGCCCTCGGCGGCCGGCTCGCGCATCTCGGCCAGCAGCTCCTCCGGCGGCTTGCCGGTGGCGGCCAGCCACTGGTCGAGGTCGAGGCCCTGGGCCCGGAGGCGCAGCGCCATCTCCTGGAGGCGGTCCTGCACCTCCTTGTCGACCAGCGTGGCCGGCGGATCGAGGTCGACCAGCTTGGCCAGCGCCTCGCGGGTGCGCTCGTTCACCTGCAGCTGCGCCTGCAGCTTCTTGCGGGACAGCAGGCTCTCGCGGATCGACGCCCGCAGCTCCTCGATCGTGTCGAAGTTGGAGTTCTCGGCGGCCCAGGTGTCGTCGGCCTCGGGCAGGACCCGCTCGTTGACCTCCTTCACCAGGACCTTGAACTCGAGCTGCCGCGTCTCCTCCTCGTCGGGGTGCGTGGCGGGGAACGACAGGATCTCGCCGACCTTCACGCCCCGGAGGTTCTCGTCGACCTCGGGGGTGATCATCCCCGAGCCCACCGTGTAGCTGTAGTCCTCGGCGGTCAGCCCGTCCTGGGCCTCGCCGTCGAGGGTGCCGGTGATGTCGATCGTGACGACGTCGCCCTCCTGCGAGGGGCGGTCGACGGGGGCGAGCGTGGCCTGCACCTGCCGCATCCGGTCGATCTGCTCGTCGACGTCCGAGTCGGCCACCTCGGGCCGGTCGATCTCGACGCGCAGACCGTCGTAGCCCGGCACCTGCACCTCGGGCCGGATCTCGACGACGGCGTCGAACAGCAGCGGGCCGTCGCCCTCCTGGCCGGAGGTGATGTCGATCTCCGGCGCCGCGATGGCGTCGACGTCGTTCTCGCTCAGCGCCTGGGCGTAGAACTCGGGCAGCGAATCGTGCAGGGCCTGCTCACGGCCGACGTTGGCGCCCAGCCGGCGCTCCAGGACCTTGCGGGGGGCCTTGCCGGGACGGAACCCGGGGATCCGCACCTCCCGCGCGATCTTGCGGAACGCGGCGTCGATCGCCTTGTCGAATTCCGCCTCGTCGACCTCGACGGAGAGCTTGACCTTGTTCCCCTCGAGGGGCTCGACGGTGGCCTTCACAAGGGGGTGAGTGTAGGGGGTTC
>DATCLV010000719.1:0-1800 GCA_036563745.1 Acidimicrobiales bacterium
CCCCTCCGGAGGACACCGCATGCCCCGCCGGCCCACCCGCACGGCCACCGCCCTCGCCGCGGCCGCCCTGACCGCCGCGGCCGGCGCCGGCCCCGCCCTCGCCGACCCCGCCGGGCCGACCGACGGCCCGAGCGAGGCGCCGACCGCGGAGACCGCCACCCCGTCCGGCACCGCTGCCCCCGATGCCGCGGCCACCAACGCTACGGCCACGGGCACCGACGCCGCGGCCACCGACGCCACGGCCGCCGTTCCGGCCGCCGGGCCGGTGACCGAGGAGCGGGAGCGGACCCTGTTCCACGACGGCTACGGGGTCGTCGACATCGAGGGCCGCCACCCGGCCAGCCCGCAGGAGCTCCACTACGTGGTGCGCGTCACCTGGAGCGGTGACGGCCACCCGGCCGGCCCCGAGACCGCCCTCACCGCCACCGTCGTCGGCCCGGACGGGCCCCGGTCCCCGCTCGCGCTCGCGCCCCTCGACACCGACGGTCGCTTCCACGGGCAGGTGACGTTCCCCGGCCCCGGGACGTGGACGGTCCGCTTCTCGGCCCCGCACCCCCTGACCACGTGGGAGACGGTCGAGGCGGTCCCGCTGGTGTACCCGCCGATGCCCTACGTCTGAGGCGCGTCAGGCCGGACCGGGGCGGGGGAGCGTCGTCGTGACCGCCGCCAGCCGGTCGGGGTCGAGGGTGGCGGGCGGGGTCGTGTCGACCGGCGGGGTCGTGTCGGGCGTCGTGCCGTCCGGTGCGGTGGTGTCCGGCGGGGAGGTCGTGTCGGGCGGCGGGTCGGGCTCGCCGCAGCTGATCACCTCGTCGTCGCCGTCGGCCTCGCAGTCGTCGCTGCCGTCGCCCCCGTCGAGCACGTCGGGCGTGCCGCCGTCGCGGTCGACGGCGTCGAGGTGGTCGCGGCCCGGGCCGCCCAGGAGCCGGTTGCGGGACGCCCCGTCGGTGAGCGTGTCGTCGCCCTCGTCGCCGGACAGCGTGTCGGCGCCGGCGCCGCCGTCGAGCGTGTCGTCCCCGCCCTCGCCGAACAGGGTGTCGGCGCCGTAGCCGCCGCGGACGGTGTCGTTCCCGTCGCCGGCGCAGATCACGTCGTCGCCGCCCCCGCCGTTGATCACGTCGTCGCCCGCGGTGCCGACGATCACGTCGTCGCCGGGGGTGCCGGTGACCGGGCCCGACCCCTCCCGCAGCACCAGCGTGGCCCGCTGGCCGTCGCAGCGGGCGACCGCCGGCGGGACGGCGAACACCTCGGCGATCAGCTCGTGGAGCGCCGCGTCGTTGCGCTCCAGCCAGGCCCGCCGGTAGCTGGTGCCCCGGGCGGCCTCGAACCAGGCGACCACGCCCTCGGCGAAGTACTCCCGCCGCGTCGACGCCGAGTAGGTGGGGTTGTCGCCGACCATGCCGGTGGGGAAGCGGGCGGTGGCGGCCTGGTAGACGCGGTCGAGGGTCGCGTCCTGGGCGTCGGTGAGGCTGCACTCGACCCCGTGGGCGACCTCGTGCACGAGGATCTTGCCGACGTCCTGGCCGACGGCGCCGGGGCGGTCGTCGGGCGGGCGGGGCACCAGGAGCTCCTCGGCGATGGCGATGTCGAGCGGGCCGTCGACGCAGGACGGGGGACCGAGGCCCCGGATCTGGTCGTAGGTCCGGTTCTCGGTGTAGCCGTCGTGGGGGTTGGGGTCGGGGAGGCGGGCGCCCTTCAGGTGCTTCCACGGCGGCAGGTCGGTGAGCCGCCAGTCCTCGGGGATCACGTGGATGCGGATCTCCGAGTCGGCCATCTGCAGCCGGTTCGCCGGCTGGACCAGGT
>DATCLV010000721.1:0-3618 GCA_036563745.1 Acidimicrobiales bacterium
GCTCTACGCCGACGGCCGGTTCCCGACGCCCGACGGCCGGGCCCGGCTGCGCTGCGTCGACCCGGTGCCGCTGACCGACCGGCCCCGGCCCCGGTTCCCGCTGCTGCTCAACACCGGCCGGACCGTCGAGCACTGGCACACCCGCACCAAGACCGGTCGGGTGGAGATCCTCGAGCGGCTGGCCCCCGAGGCGTGGGTGGAGGTCAACCCGGCCGACGCCCGGGCCCTCGACGTGCGGTCGGGCGACGTGGTGCGGCTCGTGTCGGAGCGGGGCGCCATCGACCGGATCGTGGTGCGGGTCACCTCGGTGGTGCGGAAGGGCGAGGTGTTCGTGCCCTTCCACTACGACGAGGCCTGCGCCAACCGGCTCACCCTCAACGAGTTCGACCCCATCTCGCGGGAGCCGAACTACAAGCAGTGCGCCGTCCGCCTGGAGCGGGTGCCGCCCGGCCGCCCCGGTCGCGCCCGCTCGTAGCCCGTGGGAAACACGGACGAAACCGACCGGTGCCAGCATGCGCCCGTGGCGCCGCAACTGGACGGCTTCGCGGTCGGCGTCACCGCCGACCGGCGGTGGGAGGAGCAGGCCGAGCTCCTCCAGCGGCGCGGCATCACCGTCGTCCACGGCCCGGCCATCCGCACGCTCCCGCTGATCTCCGACCCGCGCCTCCTGGCCGCGACCGAGGAGCTGATCGCCCACCCGCCCGACATCGTCGTCGCCAACACCGCCATCGGCGTCCGGGCCTGGCTGTCGGAGGTCGAGAGCCACGGCCGCGGCGACGCCCTGGTCGCCGCCCTGCGGCAGGCCCGGATCGTGGCCCGTGGCCCCAAGGCGGCCGGCGCCGTCCACGCCGCCGGGCTCGACGTCGCCTGGCGCGCGCCCACCGAGACCCTCGCCGAGCTCCGCGACCGGCTCCTGACCGGCGGTGTGGCCGGGGCCCGGGTGGCCTTCCAGCGCGACGGCGCCGACGGCAGCGAGGGCGGGGGCCTGGCCGACGAGCTGCGGGACGCCGGCGCCGAGGTGGTCGAGATCCCCGTCTACCGGTGGCAGCTCCCCGAGGACGTGCGGCCCGCGCTGCGCCTGGTCGAGGCCGCGATCGAGGCGCGCCTGCACGCGGTCACGTTCACCAGCGGCCCGGCGGTCCGGAACCTCCTCGCGATCGCCGCCGCGGAGCAGCTCGACGGCGCGCTGCTGGCGGCGTTCGCCGGGCCCGTGACCGCCGTGTGCGTCGGGCCGGTGTGCGCGGCCACGGCCCGGCGCCACGGCATCGAGCGGACCGTGACCCCGTCCCGCGCCCGGCTGGGCCCGATGATCCGGGCGTTGGGGGAGGAGCTGGAGGCCCGCGTCGAGGAGCTGCAGGTCGACGGGCGGCCGGTGGCGGTGCGGGGCAGCGCGGTCGTCACGCCCGCGGGTCAGGTGGGGCTGGCGGCGCGGGAGGTGCAGCTGCTCCGGGCGCTGGCCGAGCGGCCGGGCGTGGTCGTGTCGAAGGGCGAGCTGCTGGCCCGGGTGTGGGGGCCGGGCACCGGCGACCCGCACCTGGTCGAGGTCACGGTGGCCCGCCTGCGCCGCCGGCTCGAACCGGTGGGCGTGGCGGTGGCGACCGTTCCCCGCCGGGGCTACCGGCTGACGGGCGCGCCCCAGGGTGTGGCCGGTTCGGGCGGCTCGGGTGACACCGACGACGCGGACGACGCGGAGGACGCCGACGACGTGGAGGACGACCTCGGGGCGGCCGGCGAGGCGGTCGCGGAGGTGGGGTGCGGCGCCATGGTCGGGGCCGGCCCGCGGGCGTCGCGCGAGCGCTCCCCGTAGCCGCGCAGGTTCGGCACGCGGCGTACGATTGCCGGCGCGGCTGACAGGATCGCTGGACATCCAGGCGGGCGACACGGACGTCGTCCGGCTGGGCGCCGGCCGACGAGACGGGTGTCCCGAACCAGATGATCATCGACCGGCTCCGGTCCGACCTCAACCCCTTCCGCAACGACGACCCGCCGCGGGGCTGGTGGGACGTGCTGCTGTGGGTCCCGACCGGCTACGCCGTCACCCGCCTGCTGGGCGACACGTTCCCGGCGTGGGCGATGGTCGTGGTCGGGGTGCTGGCGGCCGCCGCCCACTACTACGGCCCGGCGGTGATCGAGGCGGTCGCCGGGGGCTTCGGGCTGGTGGCCGGCTGCCTCGCCGCGTGGGACCGGGGCGGCTGCCAGGAGATGATCGGCGACGTCGGCGTCGTCGTGGTCGTCGTGTTCGGCAGCATCTTCGTGGTCTCGTCGTTCGTGCGGCTGATCGGGTCGGCCAGCTTGCGCGAGATGGGCAAGCACCTGGTGATCGCCACCGCCACGGTCGAGATCTCGCTGTTCGCCGTGGGCCCCGGCGGCGACCCGCTGATCGACCCGAAGAACTACTTCGCCCCCGCCCTCCTGGCCGCCGTGCTGATGGCGGTGTCGCAGCTGGGCCTGGTCGACCGCTACGAGTGGGGGATGCTGTCGCTCGGCGCCCTGCTGGTGCCCACCCAGCTGGTGCTGGCCGTGGGCGACAACCCGTGCGGGGTGGGCGGCTTCGGACCGCTGCTGGGGATGACGTCGTTCGCGCTCGCGTCCTACTCGTTCACCGTGGGCCGGGCCCTGCCCGACGACGAGGGCCTCGGGCGGCGGGCGAGGCCGGAGGCGCCGCGGCGCCGCCAGGGCTACGAGAACGGCATCGGCGTGTGGGTCGACGCCACGCCCGAGACGCCGGTGTGGTCCGACCCGGACCCGCACCTCGGCGCCTGGCAGGACACGACCCCCGAGACCGGCACCTGGCTCGACGACGACTACGAGGACGAGTTCCGCGAGCGCCCGGCCGAGCCGGGGGCCGAGGGCGACGCGACCTTCGACGAGCACCACGACGAGCACCACGACGGGTACGACGACGACCACTACGGCGACCACTACGGCGACCACTACGGCGACGACGCCTACGGGGACGAGCACCCCCACGACCCGGGCGAGCCCCGGGGCCGCTGACGTCGACCGGCGTCGACGCCCCGGGGCGACGCCGGCCCCCGACGCCGACGCCCGGACGCCCCGGACGCCGAGGACGGCCGGGCCCGGCGTCAGCTGGCGGTGGTCTCGTGGTCGGCGCTGTCGCGCCCGTCGGTCGACCGCTCGTCGCCCGACGCCTTCGGCGTCGTGGGCGCCCGGGTCACCCGGACCTCGGTGATCGCCCGGTCGTCGACCCCGGTGATCGTCATGCGCCACGGCCCCACGTCGACCACGTCGCCGGGCTGCTCCGGGATGCGCTGGAGCTGCCACAGCAGGAAGCCGGCCACCGTCGCGTACTGGCCGTCGGGCACCTCGATGCCCAGGTCGGGCAGGTCGTGGGCCGGGAAGCGGCCGGGCAGGATCATCGCCCCGTCCGGCTCGCGGCGCACCAGCAGCACGTCGCGGTCGGTCTCGTCGTAGATCTCGCCGACCAGCTCCTCGACCAGGTCCTCCACGGTGACGATGCCCTCGGCGCCGCCGTGCTCGTTCACCACCACCGCCATCTGCACCCGGCCGAGCTGCATCTGGCGCAGCGCGTCGAGCACGCCCAGGGTCTCGGGGAAGATCCGGGCCGGTGCGGCCTTGGCGCCCGCCGTGCAGGAC
>DATCLV010000724.1:0-2817 GCA_036563745.1 Acidimicrobiales bacterium
GTCCTGCACCGTGTTCAGCGCCTCGGCCACGTCCGCGACCTCGTCCCGGGTGTTCACCGTGATCGGCTCCACCTGCGGGACGATGACGTCGTCGCCGAGGGGTGTGTCGAGGATGTCGAGGACGGCGTCGGGCAGGCGGTGGTTGGCCATCTCGGTGGCCTGGCGGGTCAGCGACCGCAGCGGCCGGGTGATCGACCGCGACACCCACCACGTGGCCAGCCCCGCCACGGCCACCGCGACCAGGGCGAACAGCCGGAACATCCAGCCGCGACCGCTGGCGCTGGCCTGCAGCCGGTCGGCCTCGCTGTCGAGCAGCTCGGCGGTGGACGCCCGGAAGCCGTCGTAGCTCTGCTCGGCGGGCACGTCGACGATCGACTGCACCCGGTTCACGTCGACCGGCCCGCCGGCGATCGCCGACTCGGCGGCCTCCAGCAGGCTGGTGGTGAGCTGCTCGGGGAACTGGTTCTCGACCAGGTCGTGGTAGGGCTCCCGCCGGGCGTCGCGGATGGCGCCGGCGTTCAGCTCGAACACCTCGGTGAGCGTGGCGACCTGCACCAGCTCGCTGCGCTCCTCGATGCGACCCGACCGACCGCCCTGCACCAGCGCCCGCACCAGCCCGGCCATCGTCTCGATCTGCCGGGACGACAGGTCGATCAGCTCGGCGCCCTGGCGCAGGCCGGGGCTGTCGATCGCGAGCGCCAGCCGGGTGTTGGCGTCGAGGAACGGCTCGGTGAGCTCGGTGTAGCGGGAGAACACCCCGTCGGCGAACGCCAGGTCGGGCCCGGGGTTGGTGGCGAGGTGGTCGTCGATCTCCTGGCGGAGGGCGGTGAGGTCGCCCATCCGGTCGAGCGCCGGGCGGTAGACGGCGGAGATGTCGCCGCCGCCCTGCTCCAGGGCCCTGCGGAACGTGCTGAGCGCCTCGTCGGTGCGGGCCCGGGTCTCCGGGTAGCCGGTGACCTCGAGGCGGAGCGTGTCCTCCGTGCCACTGAGCGCTGCCACCGCCCACAGGCGCTCCTCCTGGAGGACCTTCAGCAGCCCGGCCGGGCCGGTGGTGGCCGTGGCCAGATCGGCCTGGCTGCGCACCTCACGGACGTCTCGGGAGGTCTTGGCGAGCTCGAAGACGATGATGCTCAGGAGCCCGAGCAGGGGAACGGCCAAAGCTCCGAGCAACTTGATGCGAATGGGCACTCGCCGCACGGGAGTCAATCTTCGCGAACAACGAGTGTCGCTGTCGCCACTGATGGGAGGGGTTTTGACAAAATCTCACATTGCAGCCACGCACTGCGCGATTCGGCACAGTGGTGCCACGCAGCACGGTGGCCGCGCGAACGACGCGACGCCGCGGCGACGTCGCCGGGCGCCGATCGGCGGCGCGCGGCGACTCGCTCCGGTGAGACGATCGTCAGTGGCGAGCGTCAGCTGTTGCCGTCGGCGGGGGGCGGGGAGGCCTTCGACCGCGTCGGCTTCGACTCCTCCAGGCCCCGCTGCACACCGGCCGTGAACGCCGACAGGAACCCGTAGACGTCCTTCGCCGACTGCTCGCTGGCCCAGCCGCCCGAGGACCCGCCCTCGCCGGGCGAGCCGCTGTCGCCCGACCCGGGGGCCTGGCCGGCCCGCGACGCCGCGGCCGGTGCCGGGGCGCCGACCCGCACCGCGGGCTGGGAACCCGTGGGCGTGCGCTCGAACGCCGCCCCGGACGGGGCCGGCATCGGGGGCGGGGTGGCGCCACCGTTGGCGGCGGCCCCGCTGCGCCGCAGCTTCATCGTCTGCGTGTTGGGCATCTGGGCCCCGCGCACCCGGCGGGTGAGGCCGGTGGCGGTGGTGCCCGCACCCGCCGGCGACCCGGCAGGGGCACCGGGAGCCCCGGCGGGCGCACCCGGACCGGGCGCCGGCACCGAGCGGGGCACGAGCGGCGGGGGCGGCGGCACGGCCGGCCCGTTGGGGCCCGAGGGCCCGGCGGGGCCACGGTGCGCCGCGGGTTGCGGGTAGGTCACCGGACCGCTCGGCGCGCCCGGCGCACCGGGGCGACCCGGGCCGGTGGCACCGGGACCACCGGGGCGACCAGGGCCACCGGGGCCACCGGGCGCCGGCGGGTTCGACGGCTGGGCCGGGACCGGAGCCGGGGCCGGGGGCACGAACGACAGGCCCCGGGGCGGCGTGGTCGGGAACGGCGGCAGGTGCTGCAGCGCCGGCGTACCCGTGGCCGGGCTGACCGGCGGCGCCCCCTGGCCGGGCCCGGCGGTGGTGGCGGCCGGGCGACGGCCGATCGCGGCCGCGGCCGCCTCGGCGGGGCTGGTGCCCAGCTGCTCGTGGAGCTGGGTCGTGTACTGCGACAGCGTCTGGATGAGGGCGTCGTCGGCCTGGGCCGGCTTGGTGACGCCGGTGCCCAGCCGGGCCGCCGGCCGCTCGCTCCGGCCGGCGTCGCCGTCGCCGCCCTCGGCGGCGCCCTCGCCCCGCGGCGTCCGCTTCGCCAGGCCGCTGGCGGTGGTGGTCGCCAGCTGGGCGGCGGCGGCCTCATCCGACCCCGCCTGCTCGGCCAGCGCCGCCGCCACGCCGGGCGCCAGGTCGCGCCGGGCGGCCAGCGTCGGCGTGTCGGTCAGGTCCGGGGCCCCGGCCGCCGCGTCCTCCTGTGCCGACGGGCCCGCCACCGGCTCGGTCGTGAGCAGCGTGGGCGGCAGGTTGATGGTGGCGGTGATGCCGTGGCCGGGGGAGTTGTGGAGGGTGACGTTGATGTTGTGGCGGGCGGCGAGGTTGCCGGCGACGTAGTGGCCGAGGTACTTGGAGGGGGCGATGGTGAAGGACTCGGCGCCGGCGAGG
>DATCLV010000728.1:0-1864 GCA_036563745.1 Acidimicrobiales bacterium
GTGCTCTACCTCTGCGAGCTGCACCCGATGTGGATGGCGCTGATCGAGGACGGCCGCACGGTCTGCCAGGACGCCATCAACGCCGACCTCGTCTCCTACGACCAGGACGGCTCCTACGCCGACCCCGACGCCCACCTCGACCACACCGTCACCTACGAGCGGCTCCACTCGACCGCCGACCTGCTGAGCGCCATCCTCGGCGCGGGGCTAATCCTCGAGCTGTACCACGAGCAGGACGTCACCCCGGCCCCCACCCCCTGGCTGGAGCGCCACGACGACGGCCTGTGGCACTTCCCGCCCGACATGCTCCGCTTCCCCCTCGCCTACAGCCTCCGCGCCCGCCGCCCCTCCTGATCGCCCGACCCGAGGCCGCGCCAGGCCGGCGGGCACGAGCACCGCGGCGCCAACAGGGAGCTACTCGACCTCGAGGCCGAAGTGGTTGAGGACGAAGCGCTCGACCTGCGGCAGCATCGCCGGGACCTCGGCGGCGTCGCCGGCCGCCACCTTGTTGGTGGCCAGCGAGCTGATGGCACCGACCAGGGCCTCGAAATCGAAGTCGGTCAGCTCCCGCACCGGCTCCCCCGCGGCCGCCAGCTCGGCGTACAGCTCCTTCAGCAGCGCCACGAAGTCGAGCTGGATCTGCCGGCGGTGCAGTGCCGCCCGAGGCCCGACCGCGTACATCTCCACCAGGCACACCCGGGCCCCGTCCGGGAACTCGGCCATCTCGCCCAGGTAGGTCTCGAGCAGCACCCGCACGCGGTGGCGGGGCGGCGGCCCCGGCGGGTTGCGGCGGCGGAGCTTCTCGACGAACGAGTCGACGCACATGTGGAAGGCGGCGACGAAGCAGTCGGTCTTGTCCTCGAACTGCTCGTAGAACGTGGCCCGCGACACCCGGGCCCGCTGCACGACGTCGGCCACGGCCACGTTCGTGTAGCCCTTCTCGGCGACGGCGGCGACCATCGCGGTGAGCATCCGCTGGCGCTGCCACGCCGCCACGTCCTCCGTGCTGCGCCGGGGGCGAGGTCGGGAACGGGGGCGGGCCTTGGTGGCCGTCCGCCCGCGCCCGGTCGCACCGCCGCCACCGTCGTCGGTGTCGTGGCCGGACCGCGCGTCGTCGCTCGTCGCCCCCACCATGTCGATGACCCTACAGGGTGAACGGCCGTGTTTCTCATTTTGCGCCGCCTCCCGACGACGCAGCGTTCGCTAGCGTCTCGCCATCAGCTGGGTCGGAGTGCGGGCGATCGTCGTTGCGGCGGGACTCGTCGCGCTGCCCGCCGCGCCCGGCGGCGCCGAGATCGTCCCCGGGGAGGGGATGGCCACCCACTACGACTCGGTCGACGGTGGCAACTGCTCGTTCCCCGGCCCGCCCGCCGACCACCTGGACGTGGCGCTGTCGGAGGTCGAGTACGGCATGGCCGACGGCTGCGGCGCCTACCTCGACGTGACCGGGCCCAACGGCACCGTGCGGGTGAAGGTCACCAACCGCTGCCCCGAGTGCCAGGTCGGCCACCTCGACCTGTCGAGGACCGCCTTCGCCCGCATCGCCCCGCTGTCGGCGGGGCAGGTGGACGTGTCGTACTCGATCGTCCGCAACCCGCCGGTCGACCCGCTGACGATGCGGGTGAAGCAGGGGTCGTCACGCTGGTGGCTGCAGATCCAGGTCGACAACCACGGCAATCCGCTGGCCGGCGTCGAGCTGCAGACCTCGAGCGGCTGGCGGTCGCTGCCCCGCAGCCAGGACAACTTCTGGACGGCCGAGAACCCCGGCCCGGGCGACGGCCCGTTCACGTTCCGCATCACCGACGTCCACGGTCAGAGCGCCACGGTGTCGGGCATCGAGCTGGCGATCGGCGTGGTGCAGGAC
>DATCLV010000730.1:0-3140 GCA_036563745.1 Acidimicrobiales bacterium
ACATGGGCGTGGTCCAGGTGGCCCCGCCCGTGGGCACGCAGCCCCAGCCGTCGGCCGGGGCGGGGGCGAAGGTGACGACCGGGTCGTCGGCGGCGGTGGCCGCCCGCACCTCGGGCGAGCGGCCCGCGGTCGGCGTGGGCGTGGCCGCAGGCAACGGCACCGGCGGCCGCCCGCCGGTGTCGACCCAGGTGGTGACGCGGCCCCGCACGGGCTCGCTCCCGGCGGTCGACCCCGAGCGCTGACAAGCTGGGCCGGTGGCCCAGTGGATCTCCTTCATCCACGCACCCAGGGAGGACGACGAGGCCACGGCCCGCCGGATCATGGAGGAGGACCCGGCCATCGTGAGCGGCATCGCCACCGGCGAGCTCCGCACCTTCTCGGTCGCCCTCCTCCGCGGCTGCGCCGATCGTCCCCCGTCCTGACCTGCGCTGCGGTGTGGTGACCGGGGTCGGCTGGCCCCGGCCGCCCGCTCAGCCCGGCCGCTCGGGATCGGGCGTCTCCGGATCAGGCGTGGCCGGATCAGGCGTGGCCGGATCGGGCGGCTCGGTCCGCCGGGTCTCCCGGGCGTGCTCGGCCGGTTGGGCGAGCGCCGGTCAGGGGCCCCAGGGCGTGGGTGGGGCCGGGATGCGGGGGAGCGAGGAGGCCACGGGTGCGAACCGGGACTCGTCGCCGGCCTCCCAGGCGGCCCGGGCGGCGTCGATCTCGTCGTGGGTGCGGGCCACGAAGTTCCACCACATGCTGATCGGCGACTCGAACGGCACGCCGCCGAGGAGGAGCAGGCGGGCACCGTCGTCGGGGTCGGCGGCGAGGGCCAGCTCGTCCCGCCGTTCGCCCAGGTAGGCGAGGTGGCCCGGGGTGACGGCGACGCCGTCGACCCGCACCGCCCCCACCAGCACCACCAGGGCGTGCTCGAAGGTCGGGTCGAGCGGCAGCTCGGCCGTGGTGCCCGGGCGGAGGGCCACCTCCGCGCCGACGCCGGGCGTGTCGTGGCGGGCCGGCGACCGGGTGTCGCCCACCGCTCCCACCAGGACCGTCGCCGTGCCGCCGGCGCCGAGGTCGAGCCGGGGCAGCTCGGCGTGGTGCTCGAAGGCGGGCGGCCCGTGCCGGGTCCGCTCGGGCTGCGCCACCCACAGCTGGATGCCCTGCAGCGGTCCCCGGTAGCGCCCGGTGGGCTCCTCGGCGTGGGCGACGCCGTGGCCGGCGGTCATCAGGTTGAGCTGGCCGGGCCGGATCTCCTGCTCGGAGCCGAGGCTGTCGCGGTGGAGGACGGCGCCGTCGATGAGCCAGGTCACCGTCTGGAGGCCGATGTGGGGGTGGGGACCGATGTCGAGCCCGTGGTCCTCGGTGACCTGGGCGGGGCCCATGTGGTCGGCGAAGCACCAGGCCCCGACGGTGCGGCGGCCGCGGCGGGGGAGCGCCCGGCGGACCGTGATCGCGCCGACCTCGGTGGTGCGGCTGGGGGTGACCTCGACGGTGGGGCGGGGGACGTCCTCGCCGCGACCGGCGTCGACGTCGGCATCCTCGGTGCGGACCGGACCACTCATGGGAGGATTCTGGCGATTTTTCGCGCGGGATTCGCCCGGAGGGGCCTTCACTGTCACACCCCTCCTTCAGACTGGGTCCCATGAGTACGGCGCAGCAGGAACCGATCACCGAGCACCCGGTCCTCGGCACGTTCCACCCGGCCGTGGCCGCGTGGTTCCTGCGGCGCTTCCCGGAGGGGCCGACGCCACCGCAGGTGGAGGGCTGGCCCCTCATCGCGGCCGGGCACGACACGCTGATCGCCGCCCCCACCGGCTCGGGCAAGACGCTGGCCGGGTTCCTCGTGGCGATCGACCGGCTCTACAAGGCCCACGCCGAGGGCTACGACGTGTCGGAGGGCGCGCGCACGGTCTACGTGTCGCCGCTGAAGGCCCTGGCGGTCGACATCGCCGAGAACCTGGAACGGCCCCTGGCGGAGATCGCCGAGGTGGCCCGCGAGATGGGGCTCACACCGCCCGACGTCCGGGTGGGGGTCCGCACCGGTGACACCACGGGCTGGGAGCGCACCCAGATGGTGCGCAAGCCACCGAGCTTCGTGGTCACCACGCCCGAGTCGCTCTACCTGCTGCTCACCAGCGAGCGGGGGCGCGACGCCCTGCGCACGGTCGACACGGTCATCGTCGACGAGATCCACGCCGTGGCGCGCGACAAGCGCGGCGCCCACCTGGCGATCAGCCTGGAGCGGCTCGAGGCCATCTGCCCCGAGCCGCCCACCCGGGTCGGGCTGTCGGCCACGCAGCGCCCGGTCGAGGTGGTGGGGCGGCTGCTGGTGGGCGACCGGCCGTTGCCGAAGATCGTCGACGTGGGGCACCGCCGGGCGCTCGACCTGTCGCTGGAGCTGCCCGACGGCGAGCTCGAGGCGGTCGCCTCGGCCGAGCAGATGGCCAGCGTGCTCGACTCGATCGCCGGCCACGTCGCCGAGCACCGCACCACGCTGATCTTCGTGAACACCCGGCGCTTCGCCGAACGGTTCGCCCACGAGCTGGGCGAGCGCCTGGGCGACGACGTGGTGGCGGCCCACCACGGGAGCCTGTCGAAGGAGCGCCGGCTCCGGGTGGAGAACCGGCTGCGGGCCGGCGACCTGAAGGCCCTGGTGGCGACGGCGTCGCTGGAGCTGGGCATCGACATCGGGCCGGTCGAGCTCGTGTGCCAGATCGCCTCCCCGCGCAGCATCGCCACGTTCCTGCAGCGGGTCGGCCGGTCGAACCACACCCGGTCGGGCACCCCGAAGGGCATCCTCTACCCGCTCACCCGCGACGAGCTGGTCGAGTGCACGGCGCTGATCGCCGCCGTGAAGGGCGGGCGGCTCGACGCCATCGAGCTGCCGAAGCTTCCGCTCGACATCGCCGCCCAGCAGATCGTGGCCGAGGTCGCCGCCCAGGAGTGGAAGACCGACGACCTCTACGAGCTCGTCCGGCGGGCCGCCCCCTACAACGACCTCACCCGCGAGCAGTTCGACGAGGTCGTGCAGCTGGTGTCCCACGGCATCGAGACGGGGCGGGGCACCCGGGGCGCCTACCTGCACCACGACGGGATCAACGGTGAGCTGCGGCCCCGCAAGGGCGCCCGGCTGGCGGCCGCCACCTCGGGCGGGGCGA